>JBFJYC010000203.1:0-5852 GCA_041622815.1 Spongiibacteraceae bacterium
GCACGATCAGCACGCTCGCCAAGCTGACTACGCTGGACGTTGCGGTAATTGTTTTTCGGCATGTTGAGACGAACTACGGCCTGTTCGAATGGAACTTATCATCGCCGCTGATCTGGGTTCTTGGCTGGCTGGCCTACGATTTCTTCTATTACTGGTTTCACCGGATCAGTCATGAGCGGCAGTTTTTCTGGGCTGCACATGTCGCTCACCACCAAAGCGAAGATTTCAATTTATCGACAGCGCTGCGCCAGACCGGCACCGGATTTTTATTCACCTGGGTATTCTACTTGCCGCTTTTCGCGCTCGGCATGCCGTTGCAAATGTTCGTTACGATTTACTCGCTGCATTTAATTTATCAGTTCTGGGTGCATACCCAGCACGTCGGTAAGCTCGGCATCTTCGAATGGTTCATGGTCACGCCCTCTAATCACCGCGGTCATCATGCGCAGAATCCGCGCTATGTTGATAAGAACTATGGCGGCCTGCTGATTATCTGGGACCGCCTGTTTGGCACCTACGCTGAAGAAAGCGATGACGAGGACATTGTTTACGGTATTACCACCCCGCTGCACAGCTGGAACCCGGTGTGGGCGAATCTGCATGTTTATGTCGGAATGGCGCAGGATATGGCACGTGCCGCGAGCTGGGCCGACAAGCTGAAGGTGCCCTTTGCCCGCACCGGTTGGCAGCCCGCCGATGTGGCAGAAAAATACCCGCGTGAAAAAGTCGCGTTGGATACCTTTAAAAAGTATGACCCGCCACTGCCCGGGCCCTATCAGGCGATTGCGGTTGCGCAGCTGCTACTGGGCACGTTGGGATACAGCTGGGTTGTGGTGAATGCGGCGCAGCTGATCTGGCCGGTGAGTTTGTCGGGTTTATATATCCTCACGTTTCACTTGTTTAGCGTCGGCGTATTACTGGAGTCGCGGGAGCAATTATTGCGGTGGGACTTGTTGCGCTGGGTCAGTTCAGTCGCGCTGGCGAGTGTGCTGCTATCGCTGAGTTTGATAGATGCCGGGCTGTATCCCTTCGTTGTGGGCTATCTGACATTTTCGTTCTTACTGAACCGCCTGGTTCGTCACTAAATAACAACAGGCCGCGCTATGAAGTTTCGCTGGATATTCTTGCTGACAGTCTCGCTACTGGGCGTCTATGCCTACAGCACCGCTGAGGAGCTGCCCAAGGGGCATGAAACGCCATATATCGCGACCGGGCAAAGCGAGCCGCCGGCTTCAGACGCTTCGCTGCTACAGCGAATTATTCTGTTCGGAGATGCCGGAGAATCCCGGTTATCCCCGTTGCAGCCCAGCCTGCAAATGGCGCTGGATCTCGCCAGCCAATCGCCGGCAAAGACCACGGTGTTGGCACTGGGCGACAATATTTACTATCGCGGCTACCCGGTGCTGGAAGAGGGCGAGCAAAGCTACGATGAGGACCAGCTCGAGGACATTAGTCATCTGAACGCACAGCTTATGGTCGCCAAGGGCAGTGGCGCGCAGCTGGTAATGCTGCCGGGAAATCATGATTGGTACGCCGGTCAGACCGACGATCAGGCGCGACATATCGCCGACTTCGCGGCGCAGCACAAGGTGGCGGTATCGTTGCGACCCTGGCAGGAAAACGGCGATCCGTTGCCTGAAATACTGCATCTGAACGGTGTCAGTATCTTGTTTGTCGACAGTCAGTGGGTCATTCAGGACCCCGACGCGCATTTGGCCAGCGCCTCAGCAACAATTGAAAAGCTATTGGCCACCGTGCCGGCCGGCAATGTTCTGGTAATGGGCGCCCACCATCCGATCGAAACGATGGGGCCGCATGCCCGGTTTTATACCAGCCGCGCATATAAGCTCATCATCGCCGCGATGGGCCTGATCTGGGAAAACGATCAGGATGTCGATACCCCGAAATACAAGCGCTATATCGAAGCGGTTAATCGTTTGCTGGCGGCGTATAACCGGCCGGCAATCTATGTTGCCGGGCACGATCACAACCTGCAGCTTTTTGGCGGCAAGCAGCAGCCGTCACCCCAGTATCGTATTGTCAGCGGGGCTGCAAACACCAGCAAGGTGACCGGTGTCGGCGATAATGAGAACACGTTGTTTGCGGTTTCACGGGAGGGGTTTATGGCGCTCGAGCTCCATCAGGAAGGTCTCTGGTTACGCGTCTGGACAATAGAAGATAGCGCGCCGGTGCTGAGTACACGCCTGTTTTGAACCGATGCTGGTAAAGATCCGACCGAATTTGTAGGATGACTCTGCTGCGAGGGATTGCGCATTGGTTGACATAATGTAATCGGAAGATGCCTATGCTTATGGTTGCCGTCGCTCACAGCGATGATCCAGACACCACTTTCGCCTGCGAAGAGCTTTTGGAGCAATCCGAAGCGAGTATTTCAGGGTGGGAGCCCGCCGCTGCAGTCCTGCTTGCCGCAATCGATTACGATCATCAACAGTTACTCGACGCAATTCTCGGGCGCTGGCCGGAACTACGCCTGATCGGCTGCACTACTGACGGCGAGATGTCCTCTGTTAAAGGCTTTCAGCAGGATACCGCTTCATTGGTATTGTTTGGTGGCGAAGACGTCGGTTTTTACACCAGCGTCGGGCGCGGTGTCTCCGATAGCGGCGCTATCGTCGGTGCGGCCGCCGTGCAGCAGGCAGCTGCGAATACCGAAGCAGAGATCAAGCTGTGTATGGCATTTCCCGAAGCACTGGGTACCAACGGTGTGGAAATTTTATCGGGCATAAAAAGCCAGCTTGGTAATACTGTACCGGTGTTCGGCGGTTTGTCCGCTGACCAATGGCGGTTTAGGAAAACCTACCAGTTCTTCGGTCACGAGGTGCTGACAGACAGTGTGTCGGTATTACTTTTTACCGGTAATATCGTGACGGGTCATGGCATCGCCAGCGGTTGGCAGCCGGTGGGTCGCAGCGGCGTTGTCACCAAGTCTGTCGGATCTGACGTGCACGAAATAGACGGCGCGCCGGCGCTGGACTTCTACCGCAGTTATCTCGGCGATAAAGAGCCGTCCTCACAGTATCCGCTAGCGATATTCGTCGATGCCGGTAATTACTATTTACGTGCGCCCAGTGGCCAGACTGATGTTGATGCCGGTGTGGTCAGTTTTTTTGCGGATGTGCCAGAGGGCGCGACCGTGCAGATGACCGAGGCAACCCGCGACGATATTGTTGCGGCAACGCGGTTTTCAATGAAAACTGCCCTGAGCAGTTATGCCGGCGGCAAGCCGGCTGCGGCGTTGTTCGTATCCTGTGCCAGCCGGCGCCAGATTCTCGGGACTAAAACCGGGACAGAAGTTCAGGGTGCCGCCAGTTGTATCGCAGAAAATCTCCCCTATTGCGGTTTCTACGCCAACGGCGAAATCGGTCCCTATAGCGGTTCTACTGTTGCGCATTTTCATAATGAAACCTTTGTGACACTGTTGATCGGGTCGGCGAAAGCTTGATATGAGTGACATAAAAGCACTCGAAAAACAGGTTCGGATATTGACCCGGGCGCTGGAACGGTCCGAACAGGACCGTATCCAGCTCGAGGATACCAAGGAAAAAAATGATTCGCTGCTGCGCAAGGTGATCGGTGAGTTGGAAGACTCAAAAGCCGCGATGCAGAACAAAAGCGATGAGCTAAAGGTAGCGATTGTCGAGCTACAGGAAGCCCAGACTGAGCTGGTTCATACCGCAAAAATGGCTTCTTTAGGCGAGTTGGTTGCCGGCATCGCACATGAAATTAATACGCCGATGACAGTCGGACTTTCTGCAGCTTCCCGCCTCGCAGAGCTGGTGCGGGAGCAGCGCGCCGGCGCGGTGAATGGCAGCATTTCAAATCTTGAGCTCGAGGAGTTTTTAAGCGAATGCGAGGAATCGGCTGAGATACTACTTGGCAATTTAAGCCGCGGCTCCGAATTGATTCAAAGCTTTAAGTTGGTCGCGGTCGATCAGTCAAAAGGCGGCGCGCGCCTGTTTGACGTCGGTGTGTATCTGGCGGAGGTGGCGCGTTCGGTCAGTGCGCCGCTGAAAAAATCAAATTTACAATTTACTGTGAACGGGCCTGCCGGGGTGGCTATGAACGGCGACCCGGGGTTGATAGCACAGGTGGTTACCAATTTGGTGATGAACGCGATTATTCATGCCTATGACGAAGGTGAGAGCGGTAAGTTAACCATCGACTTTGAAGCTGAGAGAGATTTTTTATTGTTGACCTTTGCCGATGATGGCAAAGGTATTCCCGAGGCGGATTTACCAAAAATCTATAATCCGTTTTTCACCACACGTCGCGGCCAGGGTGGCAGTGGTCTGGGTTTGAATATTATCTATAATATTGTCACCCGCGAGTTGGGCGGCACCATCGCGTGTCGGAGCGTTGTCGGCGAAGGCACGCGCTTTATTATCCGTATTCCGGGGCTTGTGACGAGCGCGGTGGCGCCGCAGGGGTGAGCGCCCGAATCAGCCCACGGGGCGCATTTTCCTGTAGATACTGAATATCGCCATGCCGGCGGCCATACTGGCAAAAAAGCCGAGTGCCGCTGTGGCGCCGCCGCTCAATGCCACGACCGCAGGTCCGGGGCACAAACCGACAAGTCCCCAACCCACACCGAACATCGCACTGCCGACTAATAGCGGTGCATCGATATCGCTGCGCGTAGGAATTTGCAATGCGGCGCCGGTCAGGGTTTTGCCGCTTTTTCGCGCCAGATAGAAACCCGGTGTCGTCACCAGCAAAGCGCCACCCATCACCATCGCCAGCCGCGGATCCCAGGCGCCGGCAACGTCGAGAAAGTTGAGCACTACAGCCGGATCGGTCATCCCCGAAATAACAAGTCCGATTCCGAACAGCAGTCCGGCGAGTAAGGCGATACCAATATTCATACGCCGGTCCCCGTCAGTACGTGCCGCATGACAAACACGGTCAGGCCAGCGACCAGCATAAATGTGCAGGTTGCGGTGATCGAGCGGGCTGAAAAACGGGCGATTCCGCAAACACCGTGGCCGGATGTGCAGCCCGCGCCTAAACGGGTGCCGAATCCAACCAGCAGACCGCCGGCGACAATCAGCGGTAGCGGCGCCAGAATCTGCCCGGCGGGTGCGGCGCCGGTGAACAGCGCGTAGGCAATGCCCGCGAGAATCATGCCGGCGATGAAGGCAAGCCGCCAATCTTTGTCCGTCAGACTCGCCGGCTTATCAATAATGCCGCCGATGATGCCGGAGATACCGGCGATACGCCCGTTGCCGACGAGTAGCAGCATGGCCGCCAAGCCGATCAGTATGCCGCCGAAAAGAGACTGGAGAAGCGGGTTATCAAGCATAGAAGGTCCGGGGTGGTTGTGGGGGTGCGGTATTGTAGAGCAGTCGTCTGGCGATCAAAACCGCTGCACCAATTAGCCGGGGACGGGCGCTGCCGTTGTTGTCGGCAATCACCTCCAATATAGTGGCGCGCCCACACGGTGATACCGTCGCGTGGTGTGACACAGGACCGTTGCCTTGTACGCTTTACAAATTGATCAGGCCGGATTTGTCCGGAAGTATTGGCAGCAGCGCCCGGTACTTTTTCGCGCTGCCATCCCCGAATTCAGCGACCTGGTATCGGCCGAGCAGTTGGCCGGACTGGCGATGGAAGAGGAAGTGTCGTCCCGTATCGTACACACACGCGAACAACGCTGGGACATCGAGTCGGGCCCGTTTGCAAGCTACGACCGGTTTGGCGAAAGCCATTGGCAACTGCTGGTGCAGGCCGTCAATCACTGGTTGCCCGAAGTTTTGCCGTTGGTGGAAGCGTTTCGCTTTCTGCCCGACTGGCGCTTCGATGACTTGATGGTGTCCTACGCCACCCCGCAGGGC
>JBFJYC010000204.1:0-5824 GCA_041622815.1 Spongiibacteraceae bacterium
AATTTCAGCGCTGATTTTGCCGTCGCCGCAGCCGATGTCCAGAACGTGCTCGTCGCCGCGAAATGTAATGCGTTCCAGATTGGACAGCGCCCAGGCATGTTGGCCGCCGGAGTTTACCGCGTAGTCGTCGGCGACCCAGTTGTCGACCTGCTCGCCGCGCATTTATGCGGCCTCCGCAGAGCGGTCGGCGGGTGGGATAATTCGGTTGCGCACCGTCAGTCCCCAAATAAACACGAGGCTATTGAGTACACCAAATAGCAGGAAGGGAGCGGCAGGGCTGACTGCGCCGAACAGCCAGCCGCCGCCGGCGCTGCCGACGAGAATGCCGATGGCGCCCATTACGCCGAAGAAACCGATCACTGCACCGCGGCGCTCCGCGGGCGCCTGCTGGCCGACCAGGGCCTGGCTGCTGACAAAGGCGCTGATTTCAGCCACACCCATAACTCCGAGCAGGGCGAAGACCCAGGTTTCCGTGGGGTCATCGATAAAACCCACCGCGCTGTATACCACCGCCGCAAGGCCCGCAGCTAAGGTCACCGCAGTGCCGCGTTTGATTTTATCGGCGATAAAGCCCATACCGATCGCGCCGACCATGGCACCACCGACGGTGGCCAGCACCGCGGGCACCGCAAGTTCGGCCATCGCCTGACTCGGTTGCATGCCCAACTTTTGGGTGCCGTGCTGCACCAGCCACAAGCCCATAAAGGCGCCGGTGACCGCCAGATCCCCGCGTGAGATAAATGCCGCAGCATAGGACAGCGCAACGCCGGTATCTTTGGCGGCGGCGAGCCCTTTCTTCAGTGATTCGACAAGCGGTTCATGTGCGGTCGAGATGACCTTGCCGACAGTGGGCGACAAACCGATAAAGCAGAGCGCGACACCGAGTATGCCCAGTGCCCCGGTGACACCGAAGGTTGCCTGCTGTGCCGCGAGTTCGCTCATGCCGTCTTCGGTGAAAACGCGCGGTAGCGATGCGATTGCCGGTGGCACGAATGCGCCGATAGTCGCGATAAATCCCTGATAGCCATTGGCCTTGCCGCGGTCTTTGTCGCAGGCGTAATCGGCGATGACGGTGACCATCATACCGACCATGGCGGCACCGCCGACAGCGACGATCAGGCGATACACGACCAGCTCCGAAACCGATGTTGCAAAGGGGTAGGCGAGAAAGCCGATGCCGGTGAGTGCCAGTCCCATCGCGTAAACACCGCGCCGGCCGATGCGGTCGGCGAGGACACCGAAAGGCCCCATCAATGTGATCAGCACCACTTCCTGTAAGGCGCTGAGCATGCCCGTGACCGCGCCCTGTTGGTCGGGGGCTATGCCCATGACCTGTACCAGGCCGGGCTGGAGCATGGCCATGGCGCCGGCGTAGGCCGAAGAGATCAGCGCAACAGCAAAGTAAGTGTAGAGATTGCCGCGTGACACGCCCGCCGCAAGTTCAATACCGAGTACGCGTACGGCGCCGCTGTCGTCTGCCATGCTTAATTCCGTAGCGCCGATCGGAGTCGGCGCGGTGCGTTACTAGTATTTGCGGTTGCGCGCCATCTGGTCGGCACCCATACGCACCTGAATCATGTTCTCGACCTGATCTTCACCGAAGACATTGGCCGCGAGCTTATTCATCGGGTCACGAACATAGCCGAGTTCACGCACTTTGTGATCAAACTTTTGCAGTGCCGCGCGCTTCTCCTCGGGTACCGGTGTGGCGTTGTCGAGCCAGCCGAGCCAGCGATTGAGGAAGCGATAGGCGAAATCTTCTAATACGTCCAGATTCTTTTCGTTGAGATCGGCACTCATACTGATCGCCGACGGCGACAGCAGGGCGCGCATATAAGTACCGTGGCTGACATTCCACTGAAAATCGGGATGGCCGCGCAGCTCCAGAAAATCATCGTTGGCGCCGCCGCCGTAATAGCGGTCGAGATAGTCCGTGTCGACGCGGATATCGGCGCGCGGCGTGTAATCAAAGTAGAAAAACAGATTCGGTACAGTGCCGAAGACCATCACAAAGTGCGGCACATCGGTTTCCTGGCCGAGAAAGGCGGTGGCATTCATATCCAAAATCGATGCCTTGCGGTTGCCGAGCCAGGAGTTGACCAGCCACTCGATGCCGTTGCCGCTCCAGGCCTGCATCGAACCTTCAAACTCACCGTTCGGTGATGTGTAGTACTCGCGGCCTTCGCAATTCTTATCCAGCTCCAGACCGGTAAAGCGGCTCGCAATTTTTTCTTTCACATCAGTGAGGATGCCCCAGCTGCGCTCCCATGCTGCGGATACGTCGACATTCGGATTGTCTGCCAGAAACTCATCCAGTGTTTTGATATCGCTTGCCATATTGGTGTCCTTTTTTTGCGTAGTCTTTGTAATGTGCGGAATGGTGATTGTTTGAAAAGGCTTACAGCCCGAACTGCTCGAACTGATCAGGGCGGGGCTTGATGCGTGCCATCATCATGCGTTTGGCAATTTTTCCGCCGGTGAGCCAGCGGATTTTGCTGCCGCTCTTGTCAGTTTTCAGAATTTTCTCGACCAGGAAGGGGCTCACGGTTTCCACGGTATCGACCAGATTGTTCATGGTCTTGCGTGACTTGTTGAAGTAGTCGAGGTCTTCCTTCGCTTCGCGAATCACGGCGTCGGTAATAATCATGCCCGGACGGATTTTGGCGATGACCACGCCGCAATCTTTGTTTTCCTTGATCAGTGCGTTGGTGAAGTAATCGAGGCCGCGCTTGGTGCTGCCGTAGATACCCATACCCGGAAAGATTTCACCGTCGCTGCCGCCGCCGAGCATATTAAAAATCTTGCCCTTGCCGCTCTGCTCAATCATGCCTTTCAGAGCGACGCGGCAGCCGTTGATGGTGCCGAGCATATTGGTGGTGACCATGGCCGCTATTTCTTCTGTCGGAATATCCAGAATGGTCCAGGTGGTGCGCGCGAGTCCGGCGTTATTAACCCAGATGTCGACGCTGCCGAAAAGAGCGGCGGCGTGATCCCAGAGTGCCTGCACCGCATCTGCGTCGGCAACATCGGTCGCCAGGCCGGTGACATTGTCGCTGCCGATACGCTTGATCGCGTCATCAACCGCGGACTGGCTGCGGCCGGCGATACACACTTTGTGTCCCTGTTTGGCAAACTCTGCGGCGAGGCCGAAGCCGATACCCTTGGTGCTGCCGGTGATCACTACGTTGCTCACGCCAGAATCTCCGCATGCGGGTCAGCGTGCTGCACTTTATAACCGGAGGCGTAGATGCGCTCGGCTGAAATTTTCCGGTTCGGCGCTTTGATCTGGTTCAGATATTCTAGCTTGCTCAGGCCCTGCTGTTCGCACAGCACGTCGAATACTTCTTTGTTGGTGTGCGGCGTATTGTCGTTGTCGCACACGTTGTAGATGCCACGCAGATCATTTTCCAGTGCGTGAATGACGCTGCTGACGACATCTTCAAAGTGGATGCAGTATAGCGGTGCGTCCGGGCCGAAGATGACTTTGCCGCCGAAGTATTCGTGCGCCATCTTGATGCGCTCGGGGAAGGTCATATCGCCGGGCGCGCCATACATGTCGGGATAGCGCAGCACGCAGCCGGCGGCGTTGCTCAGTACCTTTTGTTCGCCCGCTTGATAGTATTTTGACGAGGGCTCTTCGTGATTTGAGGTGGGGGTGTTTTCGTCGATGGGGCCGTCGCCATCGCCACCGTCGCCGTAGACTGAAAAGCTCGACAGGAAAATCACGCGGGGGCAGGCGGCAGCGGCGCTGGCGCAGGATTTTTCGAGTACCTCGTGGTATTCGGTTTCGCGTTCTTCCTTGGTGCGGGTGTTCTTGATATTCGGTGCGACCGTCACCACGATGGCATCGCAGCCCTTGGCGGCGGCGGCGACTTTATCGGCTTCGCTGCCTTTGAGCACGGCGACGTTGTCGGCGACTTGCTGCAGGTCGGCGACCTTGGCCGGTGTAGTGGTGGTGCCGACCACCTGATGGCCGTTGTTGCGCAGATGACGGGCCAGCGCTTTGCCGACGTGGCCCATGCCGAGGATCAGTACTTTCATGTAGAAATCGCTTTATTTTAAGTGAAGGCGCATAATGTTATAACATTATGACATTTGGGTAAACCACAGGGGAGAATTGATGCGGGAATTGCAGGATTACATCGTTGAAATACGCCATGTCGGCTTTGTTGTGCCCGACCTGAAAGCGGCGCTGGCCGACCTGCAGCGGGTGTATGGTGTGGCGGACAGCGAAATCAGTATTCAGCCCGGCTACGAGGTGGACACCCCGACCCGCTTCGCTTTGGTGACGATGGGTAATACCGAATACGAGTATATCGAGCCGCTGGCCGAGCCCTACCGGTCGATTATTGAGTCCACCGCCTGCGGCGGCGCGGGTATCAATCACGTCGCCTGGCGTATTTCCGATATGGAAGGCGCCATGGCGGCACTCGCGGCGAAGGGTATCAAGCCCGGCTACGTGACTCCGGACGGCCCCGTCGCTATGGGTAACCGCAAGATGGTCTATCTCGACCCGGCGACCACCGGCAATCAGCTCATTGAGTTGATCGAAGACCCCGATGCTCCGGTCGTTGCGCGCGACTGAATTTGCTCTTATTGCAGCGAGCTGGCTCTCCCGGCAGCTAAACTTCCTTGATAACCGCTCTGCCCTTGCCTGCTTTTTTGGCCTCGTACATCAGCCCGTCCGCGATACCGACCAGCTTTTTTATAGATGAGGTCTGAGGCGTATGGGTAATGATCGCGCCGATGCTGGCGCCGGCAATAATTTGATGACCATCGACATTGCGGATGGCGGAGATTTTATCAATCAGCGTTTTTGCCAGTTTTTCAAGGCTGTCGCGGGCGCCCATCCCGTACAGACACATCACAAACTCGTCGCCGCCGACCCTTGCTATCAGGTCACTCTCGCGCAGGTTGTCTTCGAGCAAGGTTGCAACCTCGCAGATCAGGCTATCGCCAGTCGCATGCCCAAAACGATCATTGACGGCCTTGATGTTGTCGAGGTCGATAAACAACAAAGAGACATCGCTTTTATTTCGTATCGCGAGGTTGCGTAGCGCATCACTGGATTCATCGAATAAGCGTCGGTTCGGCAAGCCGGTAAGCGGATCGTGGGCACTGGACGGTTTGATGATTTCATTCGTCGACTCGATAAACGAGATCAGTGTGTATTCCGCGGTCAGCGGAGTGATACCAATCTGCAGGTCAACTTCGCTGCCGTCCCGCGTTAATCCGGGTAGAACTCTGCCGCCGCTCATCGCGATATCCACAGGGTCTTTGCTGTATGCGATTCTGACCGCTCTATGCGTTTCGCGCAGTCGTTGCGGAATAAGATCCTCCACAAGGTGGCCGGTCAGCCCATTCTCTTCGTAGCCAAATACCTCGTGAGCTTTGACATTGGCGTAGGTGATCTGACCGTTGGTGTCGACAAGAAACAGGCCGATCGGTAACGCCTCAGTGATCGCGATGGCCAGCGCGCCACTAACATCAGGTTCAGACATGGCATATGACATCTGGCTTTAGTGAAAAATCATCATACGGTGCCGGTTGCGCGGCCACAACGCGATACAGAAAGGTAAATGCTGGTTAGTGAGGTGAAAACTCCGCCCGGTTCGCGCTGGCAAAGCTTTATCGCTCAGTAATTGAGTCGACCGCCTGCGGCGGCGCTGGTATAAACTACCTCGCCCGTCATCGTCACGGGCCAAATAATCGCGCTTATCGAGGATTCTGATGCCTGATCGACTGGAGTTTCCCCCCCTTGCCGAAGCGGCTAACCGCATTACCGGCGGTAGCTATCGCTATTCCGGTGGTGAGGGTGCCGAGG
>JBFJYC010000205.1:0-5819 GCA_041622815.1 Spongiibacteraceae bacterium
GGCCGCGGACACTGTTCACCAGTTGCCGGCGCCGCAATTTCGCAAACAACTGCTCCAGATAGGACAGCGATATATCCTGACGGCGTGCGATTTCCGCCAGTCTCACCGGCCCTTCATCGCTGTGCAACGCCAGATCCAGCATCGCCGTTACCGCATACCGCCCTTTGGTCGTTAGTCGCATATTGATGCTCCCGTTTTCGCCACGTTGCGAATATGTTGCACCATCGCCCGCAAGCCGTTGCCACGGGTCGGACTGAGATGGCGCAATAGGTCGAGGCTTGAAAAATAAGCTTCGATATCAAAGTCGAGAATGTCCGCTGCGGATTTATTGTTATAGGCACTGAGTACAACCCCGAGCAGCCCTTTGACAATGAATGCGTCGCTGTCGACTTCAAAATGAAGTTTGCCATCTTCGATCCTGTGGTCGATCCAGACCTGACTCTGGCAGCCGCGGATCAGCCGCTCATCGGTTTTCTTGGCGTCATCCATCGGCGGCAACTCTTTGCCGAGGTCGATGATGTAGCCATAGCGCTGCTCCCAGTCGTCAAAAAACCCCAGCGTATCGACGATATCCGCACTGGTGATGGTAGTGCCGAAGGGATTTGCGGTGCTCATCAGAAAAACATGCCGGTTTCGAGTTTGGCTTCATCGCTCATCATGTCGCGGTGCCAGGCCGGATCGAACACCAGTTCAACGTCGACTTTGGTGACATTCGGAACCTGGGCAACCCGGTATTCAACGTCACCGACCAATACCGGCCCCATGCCGCAGCCCGGCGCGGTCAGGGTCATTTCGATATTCACGGCTTTGTTTTGCTGGTCGATGTCGACCTTGTAGATGAGCCCCAGATTGACGAGGTCTACCGGTATCTCGGGATCAAATACGGTACGCAGCGCATCCCACACCTGTTCTTCGACGATGTTGTCATCGGCGGGTTGCTCAAAACTGAGCACCTCGGGTTCAAAACCGAGCGCTGCGGCATCGGTGCCATCGACCCGCACCATATTACCGTTGTAGCTGAGTGTGTAATTTCCGCCCAGTGATTGCGTAATAGTGACGAAGCTGTCTTTGGGAATTGTCACCTTGGTGCCGACGGGCACCAACCGCGCCGGGCAGTCGGCAACGGTGGCCACCATGCGACGTTCAACCATTATTTTCTGCCGCAGGCGTAACGTTGAAGCTCTCGCCGCAACCGCACTGTTCGCTGACGTTCGGATTTTTAAAGGTCAGATTGCGGTTCAGACCTTCTTTAACCAAATCGATTTCGGTGCCGTTGACGACGGGCAGGGCGGCGCGATCGACAAACAGTTTAATACCGTTATCGAGTTCGATGACCAGATCTTCGCTTTCAGCGCCGGCAACCAGATCGACCGTATACATAAATCCGGTGCAGCCGCTCTCCTTCACGCTGAGGCGGATACCGTCCGCCGGCTTGCCCTGTAGCTGCTGCCTGAAATGTTCCTGCGCTGCGGCGGTTGCGGTCACCGATTGACCGGGGTTAAACGTTTCGATGCTCATATCAGCATACCTTTTGCTTTGGCCAGAGCATCGAACAGAGCGTCGACCTCGGCCATCGTGTTGTAGATAGAAAATGACGCGCGCACGGTACCGGGTACGCCGAACTGTTTCATAATCGGTTGCGCACAGTGATCACCGCTGCGGACAGCGATGCCTTGCTGGTCGAGTAGCATGCCGACATCAGAAGGATGTGTACCGCCAATTAGGAAGCTGAAGACGCCCGCGATATGCGCGGCGGTACCGACGCGGCGCATACCCTCAAATTGTTCGGCTTGCTGGTGTGCGTACTGCAATAAATTGCTTTCGTGGCTGGTGAGTAAGGCCCGGTTCTGCTTGTTGAGCCAGTCAAATGCCGCTGCCAAACCCACCGCGCCGGCGATATTCGGCGTGCCGGCTTCAAATTTAAAAGGCAGGGTGTTCCAGGTACTGCCGTCAAAGGACACCGTCGAAATCATTTCGCCGCCGCCGTGCCAGGGCGGCATGGCATCTAATAAGTCGCGCTTGCCGAACAACACGCCAATACCAGTGGGGCCGAACACTTTATGTCCGGAGAAAACGTAAAAGTCACAAGCGAGTGACTGCACATCTACCTCAAAGTGGGGGATACCCTGCGCACCGTCGATCAGGACCTTGGCGCCGCAGTCGTGGCCGAGCCTGATAATGTCTTCGATCGGATTTACGGTACCCAATGCGTTGGATACATGGCCGACCGCGACCATTTTTACCTTGTCGCTGAGCAGCTTGCGGTAGGCGGCCATATCAATCTCACCGGCATCTGTGACCGGTATCGGCTGCACGGTGGCGCCGGTGCGCGCCGCGACCAGCTGCCAGGGCACGATATTGGAGTGATGCTCCATCGCCGATACCAAAACCACATCGCCGGCACCCAGTGCGCTGGCGCCATAACTATTGGCGACGAGGTTAATCGCCTCGGTGGTGCCGCGGGTCCAGATAATTTCTTCGCTATGCGCTGCATTGATAAATTGCCTTACCGTGTTGCGCGCGTTCTCAAAACACTCGGTAGCGCGGTCGCTCAGCGCGTGGGCGCCGCGATGCACGTTGGCGTGATCATTTTTGTAGTAGTGGCTGATGGCATCGATCACCGCCAGTGGCTTTTGCGAGCTGGCGGCTCTGTCGAGATAAACCAGCGGCTTACCGTTGATCTTTTGATCCAGACTCGGAAACGCATCGCGCAAGGCAGCGATATCTAAACCCGTCGTGGAGGAGAGTGCCGGTGTGCTCATGAAGTCGCCACCTGCAGGTGAAACTCTTCGGAAATCGCCTGCGATAACAGCGGTTGTAACAAGCCGCGCAGGCCAGCGTCAGTAATTGAATCCAATACTTCGCTGATAAAACCATAGCTCAACATCATCACCGCGGCGTCATGATCGATGCCGCGGCTGCGTAGGTAGTACAGCGATTTTTCGTCGAGCTGCGCGACGGTGGCGCCGTGACTGCATTTGACATCGTCGGCGTAGATTTCAAGTTCCGGTTTGGTGTCAACTTCAGCGTTATAGCTGGTCAGCAGGTTTTTGTTGCTCAGGTCCGCGACCGTCTTCTGGGCATCGGGGTGAATGTGAATACGCCCGTTAAACACCGCTTTGGCCGCGTCGCCGACGATGCCACGGTAGACTTCGTTTGTCGTACAGTGCGGTGCGCGGTGCTCGACGCAGGTGTGAAAATCGACAAGCTGGGCTTTATTCGGCAGGTAGATGCCGTTCAGTTCGCAGTGAGAACCGCTGACATTGTGATTGACCTGCAGATCGAGACGCTGGAGATTTCCGCCGTGGCCAAGCTGGAAGCCATTGTAGGTGGCATCGCGGCCAAGGTCGACGTAAACACCGCCGATATGCAGCGCATCTTCACCGGCCATATCGAGATAGTAATGACTCAGGCGCGCATTATCCGCCAGCGCGACTTCGGTGACGCTGTTAATAAAGCAGTTCTGCTTAGAGGTATTGCTTACGTAGCGTTCAATCACTGAGGCATCAGCGCCGCTGCCGATATTAAGCAGTACACGTTGCTGCACGGTATAGGACTGCGCCTGAGGCAATACGATATTACAGATTTGGAGACTGTTTTTGAGCCGGGTATCCGGCGCGACATCAATCAACAGGCCGTCTTCGCAGGTGCTGTCATTTAAGGCAACAAACGGATGCCGGGCAGCATCAGCGATACGGCCCAGTGCTGCGCCAATAACGGTTTGCTGCGCGCTGTCCGCGTGGCTGAACTGCACGCAACTCACGCCGGCAGGCATGCTTTGCGCCGACAGCGCTTCGCTGTATTGGCCGTTGATAAACACGATCGGCGTCGCAGTGAGGCTGTCGGAAGCAATCAACCGCTCAATCGCCTGAACGTCGGTGACCGCGCCGCCTTCGCTGCGCCGCAGATAATCACCTTCTTCTAGCACGCGCAGGCTCGTGTATTTCCAGTTCTCGGTTTTGCGGTTGGGCATCGTCTGACCCTGCCAGATCTTGCGGCCGTTTTTGCCGAGTTCGCGCAGGCAGGCCGCCGGATCTTCCGGTGCCAGAGCCAGCGCTGCTTGCACAAAATCACTCATGCTGCGGGGGCCTCCGGAAGCAACCAGCCGTAGCCTTTGTCTTCCAATTCCAGTGCCAGCGAATGATCGCCGGACTTAATGATTTTGCCGTCGGACAGTACATGAACAAAATCCGGCTTAATAAAATCCAGTAGCCGTTGATAATGCGTCACCATAATAAAGCTGCGTTCAGCGTCGCGCAGACCGTTGACGCCATCGGCGACCACTTTGAGCGCGTCGATATCGAGTCCGGAATCGGTTTCATCGAGAATACAAAGCGACGGTTCCAGCATCATCATCTGTAACAACTCGTTGCGCTTTTTTTCGCCGCCGGAGAAGCCTTCGTTAACACCGCGCTTGAGAAACTGCTCATCGAGATCGACCAGCTTGGTTTTGGCGCGGGCGGTCTTCATAAAGCTCATACTATCGATCGGTTCTTCGCCGCGGTGCGCACGAACCGCATCCACCGATGCTTTCATAAACTCCATATTGCTGACACCGGGCACTTCGACCGGATACTGAAACGCCAGAAATACACCCTCGCGGGCACGTTCTTCGGCGGCCAGCGACAGTAGGTCCTGACCTTTGAACGTGACGCTGCCGCCGGTTGCCTCGTAGCCGTCGCGACCGGCCAGCACATGTCCGAGCGTACTCTTACCCGAACCGTTGGGGCCCATAATGGCGTGAACTTCACCGCTGCCGATTTCAAGGCTGAGACCCTTGAGAATTTCTTTACCGTCGACGGTGGCGTGTAAATCTTTAATCGATAACATCTGTTAATAAGCCTTAAAAAGTTTGTTTCGTTTCGTACTGCATTGTCAGTGCACTGTTCCGCAGCGGGCCGCCGGGAACTATTTCTCCGTTCCGATTGGGCCATCCATGGCCCGGTCCCGCGGCTGTCCTGCCGCTAGTCACTGCGAAATAGTTCCCGACGGCCCACTGCTGATATCCGTCTTCGACGACAAAGACTGTTTGCCGTTGCTAAGGAGCTTGCGGCTCCGGATTGTTTTTCAGAGACCGTCGCCAGCATGGAGGCTGGCGTCGAACCTACACGGACGTATTCACGGCGTGTCGCTGAAAAACAATCCGGTGACGTAAGCGGTCCCGGAAAGTAGGGGGCGTACTAGCCGACAGCCCCCTCCAAACTTACCTCCAGTAATTTTCCGGCTTCCACCGCAAATTCCATCGGTAATTCTTTAAATACCTCTTTGCAGAAGCCGTTCACAATCAATGAGACCGCTTTCTCGGGATCGAGTCCGCGCTGCTGGCACAGGTATAGCTGATCTTCAGACACTTTAGAGGTGCTCGCCTCGTGCTCGATTACTGCGGTCGGGTTCTTGCTTTCGATATAGGGGAAGGTGTGGGCGCCGCAGCGATCGCCGATCAACAGCGAATCGCACTGGGTAAAGTTACGGGCGCCTTCGGCACCGGGGTTCATCCGCACCAGGCCGCGGTAACTGTTCTGTGATTTGCCGGCGCTGATACCCTTGGAAATGATCGTCGAGCGCGTGTTCTTGCCCAGATGCAGCATCTTGGTGCCGGTGTCGGCCTGCTGCGCATTGTTGGTGAGCGCGACAGAGTAGAATTCACCCACGCTGTTGTCGCCGCGCAAAATGACACTGGGATATTTCCAGGTAATCGCCGAGCCGGTTTCTACCTGGGTCCATGAGATATGGGCGTTGTCATGGCATACCCCGCGTTTTGTCACGAAATTGTAGATACCCCCTTTGCCGTTTGCATCCCCCGGATACCAGTTCTGTAC
>JBFJYC010000206.1:0-5817 GCA_041622815.1 Spongiibacteraceae bacterium
AAAATCGCCACCACCAAGGCACAGCGTAAATTGTTTTTTAATCTGCGTTCGGCCAAGGCGCGGCTGGCGTGGTTGAGCCACGACGAGGCCAAAGCGGTGGCCGACGATCTGGGCGTGTCTTTGAAAGATGTGCAGCAGATGGAAGGCCGGCTCACCGCCGGTGATATGTCCTTTGATCCGGATCCGGTGGATGACGACAGCACCGGCAGCGCACCGGTGTACTATCTCGAAGACAAAAGCAGCGACCCGGCGGCGGCGCTGGAAGACGCCGACTGGGATACCCAGGCCCGCGATAATCTGCTCGATGCGCTGGCGCTGCTCGATGCGCGCAGCCAGGATATTCTGCGCAGCCGCTGGCTGTCTGAGCCGAAGGCGACCCTGCATGAGCTGGCGGATCGTTACGGCGTGTCAGCCGAGCGTGTACGGCAGATTGAAAAGCAGGCGATGGGCAAAATCCGCGGTGAGCTCGTCGCCTGACGGAATTTTCTATCGGCTTGATTTATAAGAGTTAATCTAACAGGGGTGTGAATAAGTCACAGTCTTGTTTATTTACTGCCTATACCCGCTGCGCCACACTGCCAACAATATTCCCGCAAGTAGTTGCCGCTATCCTTATAAGTAGAGGCGCCTGCTCGCGAACCTCCCCTGGGTGGGGCGCAATATGTTTCGTCGGTTTCTCTACTATCTATCCGTTACCGCGGCGTCGGTGGGGGTGCTGTGGGCGCTCGGTCCGTCGCTGGATGACCTGCTCAGCCTGATCCGCCCCGGCCCGGAAGAACTGTTGGTGGAGTCGGACGCGCCGGAATTACCCTTTATTCTGCTGCCGGATTATTTAGGTGAGCCTGAAAATCTTGTGCCGGGTACTTTTGCGTCCGATGCGCCCGCCACCGATACGCTGGAGGCAGACGCGATGGCATCGCTGCCCGGCGATGAGCTGTTTATATTCGGTGCGCCCGCCAGCGGTGACGCCGGCAGTGCGGGGGTACCGGATGTGTCATCGCTGCCGCCGCCCGCTGCGGGGCCCGGCGAGCCGGCGGCGGCGCCGGAATCCGGCGGCGCCACGGGTCCGCGGGATTTTACCGGTCCGGATTCCGCACCGCCGCAGGCATCGGGCTCTGATGCCCCCCACTAGTCGCCCGCGCAGCGGCCCCACCGGCTTTGTAGCGGCCATCGGTAGCGGCGTGGTGGCGACGCGGTTCCCATTTCCCATCCCGGCGGCATCGTGCTGATGCTGCCGCTTGCCGCGGCCTTGTATCAGCGCCGGGCGCTCGGCAAGCGGGCCTGAATTTATGATTTTTACATTCTTGGGCGCAGTCAGTGGGTTTTTGGCTGTCGCGCTCGGTGCCTTCGGTGCCCACGCCCTTAAAGCCCGCCTCGGTGAATACGAGCTCGGTATCTGGCACACCGCGGTGCAATACCATTTCTGGCACACGCTCGCGTTATTGCTGGTCGGGGTGCTGATTCACAGCGGCCTGCAGCAGGGCGTGCTCCGCGCCGGCGGTTGGTTGTTTTTGACCGGTACCGTGGTTTTCAGCGGTAGTCTGTATGCTTTGGCGCTCAGCGGTGTAAAAGCGCTCGGCGCAGTCACGCCCCTCGGCGGCGTATTATTGCTGGCCGGCTGGGTCTGTCTGGCGGTGGCGGCTTGGCAACATACGAACAACCCGTTATAATCGGTACAGTTTTCTGTACGTATTACTGGGCAGAGTGAGGTGCTGGTAATGGATGCAATCAGTTATACCGCCGCCCGCGCCAACCTGTCCAAAACCATGGAAAAGGTCTGCGAAGATCACGCGCCGGTGATTATCACCCGCAAGAGCGAGTCGCCGGTGGTGATGATGTCGCTGGCGGACTATCAATCGATGGAAGAAACCGCCTACCTGTTGCGGGCGCCGGCTAATGCGCGCCGTTTGCTGGAATCCGTTGCCGAGCTCGAAGCCGGCGGAGGCACGCCGCGCGAACTGGTTGAATGACGCTCACTTTTGCGTCGAAGGCCTGGGCGGATTATCTGTACTGGCAGCGCACCGATAAGGCTACGTTGACGCGCATCAATTTACTGATCAAAGGCATTCAGCGTGAGCCGTTCGCTGGTATCGGCAAACCGGAACCGCTGCGACACGGTTTGGCGGGGTTCTGGTCGCGGCGGATTACCGACGAACATCGTATTGTCTACAAAGTTACCGACAGCACACTGCTAATTGCGCAGTTGCGATACCACTATTCCGACTGAGTTTTTTCATGCGTCCCATTCGCAGTTTTGTTATTCGTGGTGGCAGGCTCACCGCCGGTCAGCAGCGTGCCCACGATGCGTTCTGGCCGCAGTTTGGTTTGGAGTTGAGCGACAGCCCGCCGGACTTTGACGCGGTATTCGGCCGCGCCGCGCCGCTGGTGTTGGAAATCGGTTTTGGCATGGGCCAGTCGCTGCTGGCCATGGCGGCGGCGGAACCGGATAAAAACTTTATCGGTGTGGAAGTGCATCTGCCCGGTGTCGGCAGTTTGCTCAAAGGAATCGGAGAGCTGGGCCTGAGCAATCTACGGGTCTACCGCGACGATGCGGTGCAGGTGCTGGCGCAATGCATCGCGCCGGCGAGTCTGCAGCGCGTGCAGATTTATTTCCCCGACCCCTGGCACAAGAAAAAGCACAACAAGCGGCGGTTGGTGAACCCTGAGTTTGTGGCGGCGCTGACCGGCCGGCTTGCTCCGGGCGGTGAGCTGCATCTGGCAACGGATTGGGCGCATTACGTGGAGCAGATGTTGGAGGTGTGCGAGACGCAGGCAGGTTTGAACAACCTGACCGGTAAAGGTCAATACGCGCCGCGCCCGGATTTCCGCCCTTTGACCAAGTTTGAAAAGCGTGGTGAGCGGCTGGGGCACGGGGTGTGGGATTTGCGGTATATCAAAGAACCCTGCTAACGAGCCATTGCGTGAGGTGTTAGCATGACGCGCTTTTTATCTGGTGGAACCAAGTGAGCGAAACAGAGGCAAAAAAAGGGTTTTTCTCCCGCGTTAAGGAGAGTCTGACCGGCGCCGAGGCAGCGGCGGAATTCGCTGCGGCCGAAGGTTATATCGAGGATAAGGCGCTGGCGCCCTGGCAGCATGTCGAGCTGTCTGAGGCGGACAAGGCGCGACTGTTTGACCGGCTGGTTGAAGGTCTGCGCAGCACCGGCTCGCAGTTCGGTGCCGGTCTCGGTACCTTGCTGCTCGGCAAGAAAGCGATCGACGATGAGTTGCTGGAGGAACTCGAAACCCGCCTGCTGATGGCCGATGTCGGTATGGATGCCACGCGTGAGATTATTGCGGCGGTGACGGAGCGCTTATCCCGCGCGGCGCTGTCCGAAGACGAGGCCTTGCTCAAAGCCTTGCAGGAACAGATGCAGGCGCTGCTCGACCCGGTCGAGGCGGAGTTGGATTTGCAGGTGTCAGAAGGGCCGTTTGTATTGCTGATGGTCGGCGTCAACGGTGCCGGTAAAACCACCACTATCGGCAAACTGGCCCGGCAGTTTCAGGCCGGCGGTAAATCGGTGATGCTGGCGGCGGGCGATACCTTTCGTGCGGCGGCGGTGGAGCAGCTGCAGGAGTGGGGCGAGCGCAACGATGTGCCGGTGGTCGCGCAGCATACCGGCGCCGATTCGGCCTCGGTGATATTCGATGCGGTGCAGTCAGCGAAAGCGAAGGGCGTGGATGTGCTGATCGCCGACACCGCCGGTCGCCTGCACAACAAAGACAATCTGATGGAAGAGCTGAAGAAGATTGTGCGCGTTATTCAGAAGCAGATTCCCGACGCGCCCCACGAGGTGATGTTGGTGCTCGACGGCGGCACCGGTCAGAACGCGCTGGCCCAGGCCAAACATTTTCATGAGGCGGTCGGCGTCACCGGCATTACGGTGACTAAACTCGATGGCACCGCCCGTGGCGGCATGGTCTTTGCCATCGCTAAGCAGCTGGCGCTGCCGATTCGTTTTATCGGAGTCGGCGAAAAAATCGGTGACCTGCGGCCGTTCCGTGCGGCGGAGTTTGTCAGCGCCTTGTTTGCTGAGGCTTAATCGACCGGCGCCCTGCGGCACCGCTGTCACTGCACTGCTGGCGGCCCTCCGGGCTACCCTCGGTTGGTTGTGAGCCCTGCGAAGCGGTCTCACGCCACGCCCGCGGCGCACAGCTTTTACGTTACGTGACAGCGGTGCCGCAGGGCTTTTGGGTCATGCCGGGGCTTGCGTCGGTTGCGCCTTAGTGCGCTTATGCCGCTAGCCGCGAAAATCTTGCTGATGCTGTAAAAACCACGCGTAGGTATCCGCCAAGCCGTCACGCAATGAAATCTGCGCTTCCCAGCCCAGTGATTTGGCGCGGGATACGTCCAGCAGTTTGCGCGGCGCACCGTCGGGTTTGCTGGCGTCGAAAGTTAATTCGCCCTCAAAACCGACAACCGCTTTAACCGTTTCCGCCAGCTCGCGGATACTGCAATCGATGCCGGTGCCGATATTGATATGGCTGAGCGTCGGCTCGGTGATGCCTGCCAGCGTGTCTTTGGGCAGATTCATAATCTGCACGCAGGCGGCGGCCATATCGTCTACGTGCAGTAATTCACGCAGCGGTGTGCCGCTACCCCAGACAACCACTGCTTTGTCGTTATTGAGTTTGGCTTGGTGAAAGCGGCGCATTAATGCGGGCACAACGTGTGAGTTTTCCGGGTGAAAATTATCGAAAGGGCCGTACAGGTTGGTCGGCATTACCGCGCGGTAGTCGGTGCCGTGCTGGCGGTTGTAACTCTCGCATAGCTTAATGCCGGCAATTTTCGCGATGGCGTAGGGTTCGTTGGTCGGCTCCAGCCCGCCTTGTAATAGGGCGGTTTCCTGCATCGGTTGCGGCGCCAGCTTCGGGTAGATACAGGACGAACCGAGAAACAGCAGTTGGTTCACGCCGTTGGCGTAAGCCGCCTGAATGATATTGCACTCGATCATCAGGTTGGCGTAAATAAAATCCGCCGGGTAGGTGTTGTTGGCGTGAATGCCGCCGACTTTTGCTGCCGCCAAATAGACCTGATCGATCTTTTCTTGTGCAAAAAACGCGTTCACGGCGGCCTGGTTTTCTAAATCCAGCTCGGCCCGTGTGCGGGTAATCAGGGTATTGCCTTGCTGTGCCTGCAGCTGCCGCACAATAGCGGCACCGACCATGCCGTTATGGCCGGCGACAAAAATACGCTTGCCGGCCATCAGGATTCTCTTGGCATGGTCACGTCAAAGCCGCTGGCTTTGAGCAGGGCCTGTTTTTTGGCGGCTTCCAGATCGTTGGCGACCATCTCTATAACCATTTCTTCAACGGTGGTGGAGGGTTCCCAGCCGAGCTTGGCTTTGGCTTTGCTCGGATCACCGAGCAGGGTTTCAACTTCCGCCGGGCGGAAGTACGCCGGATCGACCGCGATCACCACTTGCCCGGGCTTCACCGCCGGCGCTTTATCGCCGGTCACCGATTCGACAATACCTTTCTCGTCGACGCCTTCGCCTTCAAAGCGCAGCGTAATGCCGAGTTCGGCGGCGGTCAGTTCGACAAAGGCGCGCACAGAAATCTGTTTGCCGGTGGCGATAACAAAATCATCGGCGACGTCCTGCTGCAACATCAGCCACTGCATTTCCACGTAGTCACGGGCATGGCCCCAGTCGCGCAGCGCATCCATATTGCCCAGGTACAGGCAGTCTTCCAGTCCCTGTGCGATATTCGACAGGGCGCGGGTGATCTTGCGGGTAACAAAGGTTTCGCCGCGGCGCGGTGATTCGTGGTTAAACAATATGCCGTTGCAGGCATACATACCGTAGGCCTCGCGGTAGT
>JBFJYC010000207.1:0-5814 GCA_041622815.1 Spongiibacteraceae bacterium
GGGGCCCGGTGAGCGGGTGCTGCTGCATACCCACCTCGTCGTGCGTGAGGATGTGCAGCAGCTGTACGGGTTTCACGACCTACCGAGCCGCGATTTGTTCCGCACGCTGATCAAGGTCAATGGTGTCGGCCCGAAACTGGCGCTGACGATTTTGTCGGGCATGGATGGCGATCAGTTCGTGCGCTGTGTCCGTGACGGCAATGTGGTGGCGCTGGTCAGTCTGCCCGGTGTCGGCAAAAAGACGGCCGAACGGTTGGTGATTGAAATGAGTGACCGCCTCAAGGACTGGGATCTGGGTGAGGGCGGCGTGGCGGCGGCCGGCGCGCAGGCGGTGCAGGACTATCTGGCCGAGGCGGAAGCGGCGCTGATCGCGCTGGGCTATAAGCCGACCGAGGCGAGCAAGGCAATTAGCGCGGTCAGTGCTGAGGCCGACACCACCGAAGGTGTTATCCGACTGGCGCTGCGCAATATGGTGAAAGCATGATTGAAAGCGACCGGCTGATCGATGCCGAAACGGTGCCCGGCGAAGCCTCGGACGAGCAGTCCATCCGTCCGCGCACGCTCGAGGACTATATCGGTCAGCCCCAGGTCCGCGAGCAGATGGGCATTTTCCTCAGCGCCGCCAAAAACCGCGGCGAGTCGCTGGACCACACCCTGATTTTCGGACCGCCCGGGCTTGGCAAAACCACGCTCGCCAATATTATCGCCAGTGAGATGGGCGCCTCACTGCGCAGCACCTCCGGTCCGGTGCTGGAAAAGGCCGGCGACCTAGCCGCACTGATGACCAATCTCCAGCCAGGAGATGTGCTATTTATCGACGAAATTCATCGTTTAAGTCCCCATATCGAAGAAATTCTGTATCCGGCGATGGAGGATTTTCAGCTCGACATTATGATCGGCGAAGGGCCGGCTGCGCGTTCAATAAAGCTGGAATTGCCGCCGTTTACGCTGGTCGGCGCGACCACCCGCGCCGGTCTGCTGACCTCGCCGCTGCGGGACCGCTTCGGCATTGTTCAGCGTTTGGAGTTTTATAACGAGGCCGATCTGACCAGTATCGTCGGTCGCGCCGCGGCGATTCTGGGCATTGAAGTTGCGCCCGAGGGGGCCGGCGAAATTGCCCGCCGCGCCCGCGGCACGCCGCGCATCGCCAACCGGCTGCTGCGCCGGGTGCGGGATTACGCGGAAGTGAAGGCCAACGGTCTGGTCGACGGCGCTGTCGCTGCGCAGGCACTGAATATGCTGCAGGTCGATGAGCTGGGCTTTGACCATCTCGACCGCCGCCTGTTGATGGCGATGATCGAAAAATTTGATGGTGGTCCGGTCGGTGTCGACAACCTCGCTGCGGCGATCAGCGAGGAGCGGGGCACTATCGAAGATGTGCTCGAGCCCTATCTGATTCAGCAGGGCTATATTATGCGCACCCCGCGCGGGCGCATGGTGACGCGGCATGCCTATCTGCATTTCGGTTTGCCGGTGACACGGGCGCAACAGCCGGAACTTGATCTCGATTCGCCGGTAACGGATGTTGAATGACGTTTGAACTGCCGTTGCGGGTGTATATCGAAGATACCGATGCCGGCGGCATCGTCTATTACGTGAACTATCTGAAGTTTATGGAGCGTGCACGCACTGAATTGATGCGCACATTCGGCGTTGGAAAAGCGGCGGTAATGGCAGATGCCAGCCTGTTTGTGGTCAGCGAGGCGCATGTGCGCTATCTGAAGCCGGCGCGGCTTGACGATGAATTGTGCGTCACCGCCGCTGTCGAAAGCTGCGGTGCGGCGGTGATCAATTTTAAGCAGCAGATATTCCGCGGTGATGAATGTTTGTGTGAGGGCGAGGTTAAGGTTGTGCGCGTCGACGGTAGCAGTATGATGCCGCGGCGATTACCCGCAGAATTGCGGGCCCGGCTCAGGGGTAATTAAATTTAGTTAAGCGGTGGCGATATTCTGTCACTGAATGCTGTTCTTTCGGAGAGAAGATAACGTGCAAGACGATTTGTCGGTTTGGCAATTGGTGGCGAATGCCAGCCTGACGGTACAGTTCATTATGCTGGTGCTACTGATCGCATCCTTTATGTCCTGGTATCTCATTTTTCAGCGTGCGATCTACTTTCGCGCGGTCGGTCATGCCCAGCGCCGCTTTGAGCGTCGTTTCTGGTCCGGTATCGACCTCTCCGAGCTGTACCGGGAGGGCAATGCCGAGGTTGAAAAAGGCCGCGGCCATATCGGGCTGGAAAGCATTTTCCGCGCCGGTTTCCGCGAGTATTCGCGGCTCAGCCAGCAGGCCAACGCCGACGCGGATGCAGTGATGGAGGGCTGTCAGCGGGCGATGCGGGTGGCGCTGTCCCGCGAGGAAGAGTCGATTGACCGGCACTTACCGTTTCTGGCGACGGTCGGTTCCACCACGCCCTACGTCGGTCTGCTCGGTACGGTATGGGGCATCATGACCTCATTTCAGGGGCTGGCGAATGTATCGCAGGCAACGCTGGCAACGGTTGCGCCGGGTATCTCCGAGGCGCTGGTGGCAACCGCAATGGGCCTGTTTGCCGCCATTCCTGCAGTGGTCGGTTTTAACCGTTTTTCCGCCCGCGCGGATCTGCTGGCCAATCATTACGAGACGTTTTCCGAGGAATTCTCCAGTCTGCTGCACCGGCAGGTTCACGCCCGCGACCACGGAGCCGAATAAGTCATGTCGCGGCGTTCGCGCAAGCGCAAGCCTATGTCCGAGATCAATGTCGTGCCCTATATCGATGTGATGTTGGTGTTGCTGATTGTCTTTATGGTGACCGCACCAATGCTGATGCAGGGGGTGGAAGTCGATCTGCCGCAGGCACCTTCCAAGCCGCTCAGCGAGCAGGAAGAGGAGCCGTTGATTGTCTCGATCAAGGCCGATGGCAGCTACTATTTGAATGTCGGCAAAACCGATAAGGCGCTGCCGCTGGATGATATTGTCGACCGGGTCGGCAAGATTTTGCGCGCCAAGCCGGAGACTCAATTGCTGGTCTGGGGTGACAAGGCGATTGATTACGGCACGGTCGTGGAAACCATGTCGCGTTTGCAGGGCGCGGGTGCCAGTTCCGTTGGCCTGGTGACGGAGTCGCCGAATTAGTGATCGATAAGACGCCAAGCCTGTGCTGAAGAAGAAAAACTGGCGCCAGCGGCTGCGCGCCAACGCCGTTCCGCTCAGTGCCAGCGTGCTGATGCATGCTTTTTTGCTGTGGGTGGTGGTCTCGGGTCTGACCTTTGAGGAGCGCAAACAGGCGATCAAGGCGAAGCCGAAGGTGATTCAGGCACAGCTGGTGGTGATTCATCACGGCAAGCAAGAGTCGAAGCCGGTCGAGAAAAAGACAAGGCCCGCGCCGAAACCAAAACCAAAGCCTGAAGAGAAGCCCAAAGAAGCGCCGAAGCCGGCGGAAAAGCCCAAGCCGAAACCGAAGCCGGTAGAGAAGCCCAAGCCGGCCGAAAAGCCGAAGCCGGCAGCAGAGCCGAAACCTGCGGTTAAGCCCAAGCCGAAACCGCAAAAGGTGCTGGAGAAGCGCAAACAGCAGGAAGATGCGATTATGCGTGCCATACAGGCTGAACAGGAACTTGAGATGGCGGCGGCGTTGGCGCAGGAAGAGGCGCTTATGAATGAGGCGGCCGACGCCAGCGAAGAGATAGCCGCCTACGGGCAGGCCGTGCAGCGCGCGATTACGCGACGCTGGAGCCGCCCGCCCAGTGCGCGCAACGGCATGCGCGCCGAGTTGGTGATTAATCTGCTGCCCACCGGCGACGTGGTTGGTGTGGAAGTGGCAAAAAGCAGCGGCAATGCCGCCTTTGATCGCGCCGCCGAAACGGCGGTATGGAAAGCGGAGCGTTTCCCGGAGCTTCAGGAACTGCCCTACGACCAATTTGAAAAATATTTCCGCCGATTCAGACTGATATTTAACCCCGAGGACTTGCGACGGTGATGAGAAAACTGATGACTGCCGGTTTTGTGCTGCTGCTGGCCATGCCACTGCACGCCGAGCTGACCATAGAGATTACGCAGGGCGTCGATAACCCGGTGCCGATCGCGGTGGTGCCGTTCAGTTTGCCGGAGTCGGCCAAAGTGGACGTTGATATGGCAAAGATTGTCGAGGACGATCTGCGCCTCAGTGGTGAATTCAGCGCGATGTCGCGCGGCGATATGCTCAGCACGCCGGATAACGCCGCAGATGTGTATTTCCGGGACTGGCGTGCGCTGGGCATGGATTACGTGCTGGTCGCAAAAGTAGAAAACGAGTTCGGCGCCAGTTTTACCGCACGATATGCGCTGCTGGACGTCAATGGCCAGAAAGAGATTTTATCCGGGGCACATCACGGTACCGATGGCGATTTCCGCGCCATGGCCCATGCGATCAGCGATGACATCTACGAAAAGCTGACCAATGTGAAAGGCGCGTTCAGTACCAAGTTGCTCTATGTGTCCGCCAAACGCGACCGCAAGACCGGCACCCGTTTCCGCCTGTTGACCAGTGATATCGACGGCGCCGGTGAAAAAGTCCTGCTCGACCAGTTTGAGCCGATTATGAGCCCGGCCTGGGCGCCGGACGGCGAGCACATTGCCTATGTCTCTTTTGAGAGCACCCGCCCCGCGGTCTATATGCACAACATCAAAACCGGCAAGCGGCGTCAGCTGACCAACTTCCGCGGGCTAAACCAATCACCGGCGTGGTCGCCCGATGGCAAGCGTATCGCGCTGGTGCTGTCCAAGGATGGCAGTCCCGATATCTATATTCTCGATATTGAAACCTCGGAGCTGACCCGGCTGACCCGGCACTTCTCTATCGACACCGAACCGGCCTGGATGCCGGATGGCAAATCGCTGGTTTTTACTTCCGATCGCGGCGGCCGGCCACAGATTTACAGCGTTGAACTGCGCAGTGGCCGGGTGCAGCGACTGACCTTTGAAGGCGACTACAATGCGCGGGCACGGGTGTTGCCCGATGGCCGCGGCATCGTCATGGTGCATCGTGCGGACGGGCGTTTTCGTATCGCTTTACAGGATTTTCAGCGTGGCACCTTCGAGATTCTGACCGACACCGTGTTGGACGAGTCGCCGAGTATCGCGCCCAATGGCAGCATGCTGCTCTACGCGACATTGCACAAAGGGCGCGGCGTTTTGGCGGCGGTTTCGCTTGACGGACAGGTGTCTTATCGCTTGCCTTCACTCTATGGTGATGTACGCGAACCCGCCTGGTCACCATTTCTTAAATAAATAAAGGCCGGATCACTTGGCAGCAGCACAGAGTATGGGATAATGCCGACCCGATAGGATTACGGTTTGAAATTTTTCGACCACATACCCTACGACAGGGACATCACACAGGAAGCTGATATGAACTCTAAAAGTATTTTTAACATGGCTGCGCTGGTTTTTGCCGGTCTGTTGCTCGCGGGCTGCGGATCCAATGACTACGACGACGGTGATTATTCTGCAGACAGCGGTTTTAACGACGGCGACGATTCCGGCCTTTACGTAGAGTCAGCTGACGGCTACGCCGACAGCGGCACCGGTGCTGCCGGCGCTGACACAATGGCTCCTGCTGCTGCGGACCTGGTATCGGTTTTCTACTTCGGTTACGACCAGGCAACGCTGACCCGTCAGAGCCGTGAAGCACTCGACGCCCAGATTGCACGTCTGAAGGACACTGTTGGCACTATCCGTCTCGAAGGTCATGCTGATGAGCGCGGTACCCGTGAGTACAACGTAGCACTGGGTGAGCGTCGCGCACTGGCTGTTGCCGATTACCTGGCACTGAACGGCGTTCCCCGCTACCGCATCGAAACC
>JBFJYC010000208.1:0-5809 GCA_041622815.1 Spongiibacteraceae bacterium
CCCGCAAGCGGGCTGGACTCTCCCAAGCTGCGCCTGTGTTCGCCCGTGTGGCCGGCGTTAAGCATCTATGAGTCCTACGGTATTCAGGGCGCGCGGTTATCGCTTTTTCTTCTTTTCGAGAGAGGAAGAGCGGATGCACGTACATGTACGAAGTCCTGATGGCGAGGCCAAGTTCTGGCTGGAGCCGGAAATTTCCCTTGCGCGCAATTATCGGCTTTCAGCGGTACAATTGCGTGATATTGAGTCGATTGTGAAGGAGCACCACAATGAGCTCATCGCAGCTTGGCAGCAATATTTCAGTGGCGGTAACTGATATTTCCCCAGATGGTATCTGGGCCCTCCTCCACGGTGAGGAACATTTCATGCCGTTCGAGCAGTTTCCTTGGTTCAAGAAAGCCACCGTCGAACAGATACTAAATGTCATCGAGGAGTCCCCTGGCTCCTACCACTGGCCAGACCTAGACGTGGATCTGGGCATCGAAACTATTCGCAATCCGGATCAATTCCCTCTCGTCGCACGATGATGCTTAACCAGCAACAGCAGCCGATCGCCTGCGGCACCGGCTGTGTTCGGTGTAATACATCTAGGATATCGCACGGCGAGACAGAAAAATGAGTTTTCAGTGTTTGGATTGTGGCTTCAAAGGAAAGCGGGCTGATCAGGGTGCCTGTCCTGCCTGCCGCTCTTTCAACCTAAAGCGCAACAGCATCCCAAAACTGGAGCCCGAAACAAGCAAGAAGAGTCTGGGACTGAAATCACTCGCTATGACAGCGCTTTGGTTGTATTTAGGCTGGCTTATTCTTCAAAAATTATCCGGAGAATAATTCAATATATAGATAGGTAACTCTCTGGCACTCCAATATTTTCGTTACCAAGGCGCCGGGTGATATTTACAGGTCCGTTGCGCGCCGGCCGCGCCGTTGCAGGCTTAGAGAAAGTCGCTCAACTGGCCGTTGGTGATCGCCACATCAAACGCCGGCGCGACCGCTTTTGAGATAATGGCGGCATCTTCGAACAGCAGCCCCAGAAAACCTTTGAGCTGAGCGAGCCCGCCTGAGTCAAACGCGCTACGGTAAATACCCTGCCACTTCTCGGTAAATTCCCGCCGCTCATCCAGACTGAGTTCACTCAAACCCAGCAGCTCGATAGCGCCCTGCTGCAGCGCCATCGCGGGGCCGCCGGCCAGCGCCGGATGATAGATGCCGAGCGCGGGGGAATAGGTGCTGCCGTCAAAGGCATGTAATGCGCCGAACAACCAGCCGGTGGTGGCGTGATCCTGCGGCGAACAGGCACCTGCCGCCGTGCGCTTATACGCCTCGATATGGCCGACCACATTCTCCAGTGTCTGAATTCGGGTGTGGTTGTCTTCCAGATAGCGGTTGAAACCGGCGAGATGGCCGGCGCTGCCGACACCGGCAATCGCGCCGAACTGGTAAGCACCGACTGCGCCGCTGGACGCCGGCCGGTCTGCGGCGATGGCCACAACCTCACCGAGATGAATGCCGCATATCAATGCCATGGGAACTTTCTCAACTCTTTTCGGACTGACAATACGTCGTTATTTTCACACATTAAGCCGGGCTTATTGCTACCCTGACGCCGTAGCGCAGCTGCCAGACATCCCCGCAAACCATTAAAGTATTCAACTATGAAGTTACTCATCAGAAATCTTGCCCGCAGCACCACAGAAGCCGAATTACTGGCCTTGTTTGAAGACTTCGGGACGGTGCAGTCCTGTGATCTGGTCATGGACAAAGTAACCGGCGAGTCCAAAGGCTTTGCGTTCGTCGAAATGCCCAAACCCGGCGAAGCCAAGCTGGCAATGAAAAACCTGAACTACAAGGAAGTTGATGGCAATAAATTGCGCGTCAAAAAAGCCGAAGAGAAAAAGTCTGAAGACTAAGCAGCCCTGCTTTACTAGCTGCCCAAACGCTGCTGGATAAACTCCGCCCACGCCGGATAATCATCCGGATTCCAGATTGATCTGATATGCGCCATGGCCTGCTCAGCAGTCCAGCCGAGATATTCAAACGCATACACCGCATAAAACGCCGAGGCGCGGTAATTCGCCGCGCAATGCAACAACAGCTGCTTACCATCGCTGGCGCTGAACACCTGCGCAAACGCCGCGTAATCCGCCGCCGTCGGCGCATCAAAATCTACCGGGATATAGTGATAGCTCAGACCCTGCGCCTGCACGATATCCGCCTCGTTTTTTATCGCGTAGTCGAGGGAATCGGGCAGCAGGTTGATCACCACTTCAAAGCCTTCCGCTTTGAGCTGACCGAGGTGCTCCTCGTTCAGCAAACCGGCGGTCGCGACACGCTCGTCGATGCGTTTGAAGTTATAGGCCTGATCGACACTCACGGCAGCAACTCGCAAGTATCAGGCGACAGACTTTTCAGTCACCAGCGGGTACCAGTCGGGATAGGGCAGCTGTGCGACACCGGTATCGACCGCTGCTTTAGCAACCGCTGCCGATACTAAGGACAACAGGCGATCATCCACCGGCTTGGGAATAATATAACCGGGGCCGAAGCTGAGGTTGTCGAGGTCGCAGGCATCGAGCACCGCAACCGGCACCGGCAACTTCGCCAGCTCACACAGCGCGCGCACCGCGGCGACTTTCATTTCTTCGTTGATTGCGGTGGCGCGCACATCGAGTGCCCCGCGGAATATGAAGGGAAAGCCCAGTACGTTGTTCACCTGATTCGGATAATCAGAACGGCCGGTGGCCATAATCAAATCATCGCGAGTTTTGTGCGCCAGCGCCGGTGAAATTTCCGGGTCGGGATTGGAGCAGGCGAAGACAATCGGCTTCGGCGCCATCGACGCCAGCATATCGGCGCTCAGCAAATTCGCACCGGACAGGCCGACGAAAACATCCGCGCCTTTGATCGCGTCAGATAAAGTGCGGGCACTGGTCGAGTTGGCGAAAGGCCGCTTATATTCATTCACACCTTCGCGGCCGGGGTAAATCACGCCGCGACGATCGATCATAATGAGGTTTTCGTGCTTCGCACCGAGACTGAGCAACAAGTTCATGCAGGCAATCGCGGCGGCGCCGGCGCCCAGACAGACGACCCTCGCCTCGCCGATAGACTTACCCTGAATTTCCAGCGCGTTAAGCATGCCGGCGGCGGTCACAATCGCGGTGCCGTGCTGGTCATCATGAAATACCGGAATTTTGCAGCGCTCTTTGAGCACCCGCTCAATCTCAAAACATTCCGGCGCTTTAATGTCCTCGAGATTAATTCCGCCAAAGGTATCGGCGATGGTCTCAACGGTCTGGATAAACACTTCCGGCGATTGCGTATCGACTTCAATATCGATCGAATCAATATTCGCGAAACGCTTAAACAACAGCGCCTTGCCTTCCATCACCGGCTTGCTCGCCAGCGGCCCGAGATCGCCGAGTCCCAGAATCGCGGAACCGTTGGAAATGACCGCCACCAAATTGCCTTTGGCCGTGTACTTGTAGGCATCGAGCGGGTTGGCGGCAATTGCACGCACCGGCTCGGCAACGCCGGGGCTATAGGCCAGCGCTAAATCATTCTGGGTGTTTGCTGAGGTGGTCAGCTCGATACTGATTTTTCCGGGACGTGGCAACGCATGGTAGTCCAGTGCAGCCTGCTTGGTGGTATCGGCCTTGTTACTGTCGGCCATAGTGTTTTCTCGACAATTCGCGGGGTATGGGGGGAATCGGGCGCCAGAATATAGAATTGGCCAGTCGACAACAAGCGGCAACCGCCGCTGGCAGGGCAGATTAAAGGGTACTCGCCTCCAACATTGCCGGATGCCGTAACTGCATCATCCAGGGCGGATAACCCCGTTGTGAGCGGCCCCGATAAATCAGCCAGCCACGCAGCTGCAAGGTCCTGCCCTGCCATTTTTTCGGTGACAGGCCATCGAAGTATTTAAGGTCCCGGTGATCGAGCTTTACCGACACCGCCTGATCCAGCTCCAGCCACCAGCTATGCCGGCTGCGGCTGACGCTGGTGACCCGGCCGCGCAAGCGTATAAAACCACTGTCGCCGTGCCTTACTTTTGCCGCCGCGACGGGTGCCAGTTTTTCGCTGGCCCATACCCCAGCGCCGCGCTCCCGCGCCCGCCGCTCGGCGCGCTGCAAACACGCGATATAGCCGGTATCCGGCGGTACTATGATATGCCAGCCCAGCCCCTGCTCCAGCAACACCGCAGCGGCGTGACGGCCGTCGACAAACACGGCGCCGAGCTTGCGCCGGTAGCGATCGCGCCTTTTCACGGCCGGCTCTAACTGAATATTTCCTTTGCTAATCAGCTGCTTAAGCGATTGTCGCGCCGCCGCAGCCAAGGGCTGATCCGGGGCGCCGTCACGGCCCAGCTCAGGCGTGTTAATACCGGTAAGGCGGACTAATTGACCGTTTTCAAGACGCAGCGTATCGCCGTCCACCACGGAGCGGACAGATACGGACTTTAGGGGGCTGCCGGGCTGACAATCGCCCGGTCGGGTTGCAGCTTCCGCAGACGGGAAGCAAAACGCGGCGAGAAATGCCGCGCCGAGTACTGCCGGCTGATTACTTGCCGCGACGGCCGAAACGCTTGTTGAACTTGTCTACACGTCCGCCGCTATCCAGCATCTTCTGCTTACCGGTATAAAACGGGTGGCAGGCGGAACAAACGTCGAGGTGCATATCACCCGGCGACGTGGAACGGGTTTCAATTACGTTGCCACAGCTACAGGTCGCTTTGAGCAGGTCGTACTTCGGGTGGATATCGGCTTTCATTTTGGTTTCCTTGAAATCGGGTGCCGCTGGCCCTGCGCCTCAACGCAGGGGACCGCACCTTTCGGGCGGAAAAATAAGGGCGCGCATCTTACCAAAATCCGGCTATTAAGCAATGCTTGCGGCGCTGTTCTGTGCCAGCAGCCGCCGCAGCGCCGGCGGCAGCGGCATATCCGCCGGCATAGCGGGCGGCTGACGCGAATTAAAGGTGTGCCAGTACAGCAGCGGCCCGGAACAGTCCGCGAGCGCTGCCAGAAACGCCGCGCCGGCCTTGGCGGTGTAGGTCTGCTCCAGCTGGACGCCGCATTCGGCGAATCTGGTCTGCGCCGCCCTGCCCGCCGCCGTTGCCTCGCCGTAACCGGTACCGTAATAGCGCTGATCCAGCAACGGCGGCTCCGAATCGGGCAGCATCACACCCAGTGCGGCCAGCCGCGCGCGGGTTTGGCGCATCAGCGTGGCGACGGTCGCCGGGGTGCAGGCCGCAAACGGGCCCAAATGCGACGGTGCGACCCGCACGCCGTGCACGCGACTGGCGAGGCCCGCCGCGGCCACGCCGATGCTCAGCCCCGCAAGGGTGGCGGCGGAACCCACCGGCACAATGATGGCCTCCGGCTCCGGGCACAGCCCGGTCTGGATCTGTTGTTGCAGTTCAAACGCCGCATTGACGAAGCCCAGAGTGCCCGCGGCATTGGAGCCGCCGGCAAACAGAAAGTAACTGCCGCGCTGCAGCCGCCGCGGATGCAGGTAAAAGGCGGCAACGGTGGCGCCGAGACTGCCGCAATAGTGCAGCTGCGCGCCGTAATAGGCCATCTGTCGCAGATTGCTGCGCACGGTGTCGGTGACGGGTTGATCAAATAACAGCAACGTGCAGCCCAGGCCCATCTGCTGACACAGCATCGCGGTAGCGACACCATGGTTGGTACCGATGGCACCGAAGCTCACGATATGGGTTTTACCCTGCGACTGCGCTTCCGCCAGAATAAATTCCAGCTTCCTGATTTTGTTGCCGCCATAGTGCGGGTGCGTCAGGTCATCGCGCTTGATC
>JBFJYC010000209.1:0-5778 GCA_041622815.1 Spongiibacteraceae bacterium
CCGTCTTGCGACACGGATGTCGCAAGCCGAGCCCCGCAGGACGCAGCTTCTGGCGTGTCGCTGCAAAAGGTCCGTAATAGCCGGCAGGCACAGTTTCAGACCTAAAACCTAAGATCTAAGATGCCGAGCTAAACAACCAAGGCGACTGCTGCCGCCATTTCTCTTCAAAGCTACGAATCGCATCAGACTCTTTCAAAGTAATGCCGATATCGTCCAGACCATTTAACAAACAATCTTTACGGAACTGATCGACTTCAAAACTCAACCCCTCGCCCGAGGGCGTAGTGATGGTCTGGGCTTTAAGGTCGATATCGAGCTCATAGCCTTCGCTTGCATACATTTCCGTGAACAAGCGATCGACAACATCGGCGGGCTGCACAATCGGCAACAAGCCGTTTTTGAAACAGTTGCTGAAGAAAATATCGGCAAAGCTCGGCGCGATGACCGCTCGGAAACCGTAATCATCCAGCGCCCAGGGCGCATGCTCACGGCTTGAACCACAGCCGAAATTTTCCCGCGCCAATAAGATTGACGCACCTTTGTAGCGCGGCTGGTTCAACGGAAAATCCGGATTCAGCGGACGACCGCTGCAGTCCTGATCCGGCAAGCCGCTGTCGAGATAGCGCAGCTCATCGAAACAAAACGGGCCGAACCCGGTGCGCTTGATCGACTTTAAAAACTGCTTCGGAATAATCATGTCGGTGTCGACATTGGCGCGATCCATCGGGCCGGCGAGACCTTTCTCTTTAATAAACGCTTTCATTTACGCGACCTCCTGCATCATTTCACGGACATCGACAAAATGTCCCGCCACCGCGGCTGCCGCGGCCATTGCCGGGCTCACCAAATGGGTGCGCCCGCCGAAGCCCTGGCGGCCTTCAAAGTTACGGTTAGACGTTGACGCGCAGTGCTCGCCCTCACCCAACTGATCGGCATTCATACCGAGACACATCGAACAGCTGGGCTCGCGCCACAACAAACCGGCATCGAGGAAAATCTTATCGAGGCCTTCCTCCTCCGCCTGTTTTTTCACCAGACCGGAACCGGGGACAACCATGGCGCGCTTAATGGTGGCGGCGACTTTGCGGCCCTTCACCACCGCTGCCGCGGCGCGCAAATCTTCGATACGCGAGTTGGTGCAGGAACCGATAAACACCTGATCGAGCTGAATATCCTGAATCGCCTGACCCGCGGTAAGCCCCATATATTTCAGGGCGCGCTCGCAGGACTCGCGTTTAACCTCTTCGCTGAAGTCAGACGGACCCGGCACAGAGGCACTGACCGGCAACACCATTTCCGGTGAAGTACCCCAGGTCACCTGCGGCTCAATGTCTGCGCCGTTGAGCTCAACCACCTTGTCGAACTTGGCGTCGTCGTCAGAATGCAATTCGCGCCACGCCGCTACCGCCGCTTCCCACTGCTCGCCTTTGGGCGCAAACGGACGGCCCTTCACGTAGTTGATGGTGGTGTCGTCAACCGCGCACATACCGACCCGGGCACCGGCTTCGATCGCCATATTGCAGACGGTCATGCGACCTTCCATCGACATATTGCGAATCACTTCACCGCCGAATTCGATGGCGTAGCCGGTGCCGCCGGCGGTGCCGATTGTGCCGATCACCGCAAGCACCACATCCTTGGGTGTGATGCCGGGGCCGAGTTTGCCATCGATCTTAACCAGCAGATTCTTCATCTTGCGCGCCTGCAAACACTGGGTGGCAAGCACATGCTCGACTTCCGAGGTGCCGATGCCGTGGGCCAATGCGCCGAGTGCACCATGTGTTGCGGTATGCGAATCACCACAGACCACGGTCATGCCCGGCAGGGTCACGCCGAGCTCGGGCCCGATAACATGCACAATGCCCTGGCGCACATCATTGATATGGAATTCCTGAATGCCAAACTCTTCGCAGTTGCTGTCCAGCGCCATCACCTGAATCCGCGAGACTTCGTCTTCGATGCCGGCAACCCCGCCGGCACGTTCGGCGGCATCTGAGGGCACATTGTGATCCGGTGTCGCAATATTGGCGTCGATACGCCAGGGCTTGCGGCCTGCAAGACGCAAACCTTCAAAGGCCTGCGGCGAGGTCACCTCATGCACAAGATGGCGGTCGATATAGATGGTGGCATTGCCATCGGGACGTTCGCTGACAAGGTGTGATGCCCACAATTTGTCGTAAAGGGTTTGAGCGGCCATGGGGAGTCTCCCGCGAAAAAACAGCGATTCTACGGAGCAGGATTGAATAAAACAAATTCATATTTTTTATATTTTCCATTCCTATTGGTTATCTTTATACTTGCGTCATGGATACTGAAGCGCTCCGCGCCTTTTGTGCCGTTGCCGAGTCCGGCTCCTTCTCCCAGACCGCGGAAGCGCTGCACCTGACGCAACCGGCGATTAGCAAACGTATCGCCACGCTTGAGGCACGGCTGGGCGCGCAGTTATTTGACCGGGTCGGCCGCGGTATGCGGCTCACCGAAGCGGGCCGCTCCTTGCTGCCCCGCGCGCAACGGGTACTGCAGGAGCTCAGCGATGCCCGCCGCGCCATCGATGATTTAGCCGGTGAAGTCAGCGGCACCCTGTCGATGGGCATCAGCCACCATATCGGCCTGCACCGGCTGCCGCCGGTCCTGCGCCGCTATACCGCCGGATTTCCCGATGTCCGCCTCGATATCAATTTCATGGATTCGGAACAGGCCCATGCCAGCATTCTGCAGGGCCGCCTCGATCTCGCGGTGATTACGCTCGCGCCGATCGATGAACCCCAACTGCAGTCCTTTCTGGTGTGGCCGGACCCGCTGTGCATCGCCGTGGCCCGCAATCATCCGCTGGCCGCGAATACTTCGGTGACACTGCAGGAGCTCAGCGAGCACACCGCGATACCGCCGGGCCTCAACACCTATACCGGGCAGATTATTGCGGGACTGTTCAGGGATGCCGGGCTGAGCATGGATATCGGCATGGCCACCAACTATATGGAAACCATCAAGGTGATGGTGGACGTCGGGCTGGGCTGGAGTGTGCTGCCGCGCTCGCTGATGGATGCATCGCTACACGAACTGAAGATTGAAGGCGTCGATCTGCAGCGGCAGCTCGGCTGTTTATTTCACCGCGAACGCTCGATGTCGAATGCCGCCAAGGCTTTTGTCGCTGCACTGCGGCAGGAAGCGGAAACTACTCCGGCGGTGCGCGGCGCAAGGCTTTAAGCCGCGAATTGCGCTGCTTGCCTTCAAGCCGCCGCAGTTTTGCACCCTTGCTGATCCGCGTCGGAATACGGCGCTTTTTCTCCACCAAGGCCTCGTTAACAAACTCCTGCAAGCGGGACAAAGCCGCCGCTTTATTGCGACCCTGGGTCCGCTCTTCCCGCGCCAGAATCATCAGCACACCTTCATTGCTCAGGCGTGAGTCTGTGACGCTGAGCAAACGCTTCTTTGCATAGTCAGGAATTGAAGAGCCGCGGATATCCCAGCTCAGGCGCACCGCAGTTTCAACTTTATTGACGTTCTGCCCGCCGGGACCGCTGGCGCGCAGCGGCTGCCACTCGAGTTCATCGTCCGGAATTTGAAAATTGCTTTGATTCATAAATGCCACAAACAAAAACGCCGCGTTGCCGCGGCGTTGGAACCTGCTGTTCGCTTACTGGAAGCGCCAACCTAGCTGCAGGCCAATGGTGCGCGGCCGGTCGATAAAGCCGTAGTGGTTAACCGAACCGAATACGCTGTTGGCCAGCGGCGTATCGTTGGCGTAGCTGATCGTCGCTTCGTCGGTCAGGTTCTTACCCACCAACGCCACTTCCCAGCCCTGATCAAGATTGGCGATCGCAAGACGCGCATTGGTCTTAACGTAGCCATCCTGCTCCTGAGTCGGATCCAGGTTTTGCGTCGGGTTATAGTCACCCGTGAAAACAAAATCGAGGTTGGCCCGGAACTCAAAGGAACCGCCAAAATCCCGGTTGTAAGCGAACGTCAGGTTGCCGGAGTAATCTGCAGCGTACTGATTAGTATCGCCTTTGTAGTCACAGTAAGGTACGCCATTCTCAGTACGATCAGGTGGCGGGGCATTGCTGCTCAAGCCTTTACCTGCATTCACCCGATCTTGGTAGCACTGGCCGTCAGTAAACTCATCGAATTCAAAGTCGAGCAATGCCAAGGCATAAGACATTGTGAGGTAGTCTGTCATCGCCCAGCGGCCATCAATCTCGATACCCATCGTTGTCGCTTCACCGGCATTACCGACGTTAAAGCCTAGGGTGCCGTCAAACACACTCACTTGCAGGTCAGAATAGTTGGTGAGGAAGAACGCAACATTCAAATCTGCCGCGCCATCAAACAGGGACATTTTTGTTCCCAGTTCGAAGCTGGTCGACTTTTCTTCTTCAAACTCGAACGTGCCGATAAGGATAGGGCCGTTGCCGCCGTTTTGAGCATCACGAATCTTGTTTGCTGCAGGACTCGCATTTGAACGGGCGTCAAAACCGCCTGATTTGGAACCCTGGGTCAGTGTCATGTAGACCATCATATCTTCGGTCGCATCCCACTGGAGCGTGACCAATGGTGAGAACTTAGTTTCCGATCGCTCACCCTGCTCATAGTGACGCTCAGCTTTGAAATTCTTCGCGACAACTGAGTCCACTTCACCTTCCGGCCCGGGACCATCCGACTTGCGCTGACCAGTAGCCAGGTCGATGAAGTCAAGGCGGCGCTCACCCTCCTTTTCTTCATGCTGAATGCGGCCACCCAGAGTCAAACGTAAAACTTCGTTGATATTCCACGTGCCCTGAAGAAAAATCGTGTAAAGATCTGCATCCGTAGTGAAGTCCCGGGGCGTGCCCAGACCGCGGATAGAATCACCCGCATCACCCGGTGTTCCGGTGGTGTCGCCGCTGCCGCCGGCGCTGGCGGTATCCGCCAGATTCAAAAGATCTGGCAAAATATCGCCGGTCACGAGAATTGAATCAAAAAACTCTAGCTCGCTGGTCTGAAAATAACCCCCGCCGATAAACTCCCAGTTTTCTCCGGCCGGTGACACCCAGCGAATCTCCTGACTGAACTGGGAATACTCTTCTTCCAGCTTGACCTGAAAAACTTCTGCGCCGGTGAAATCACAGTCACAAATTTCATCAAATGTGTAAGTCAAAAAAGCAGTAGTTGCAGTGAGAATATGTTCACCCAGGCCCCACTCGAAAGTACCGATATAGGCACCGACTTCGTTCTCACTAAAGTCCTTATTGGCAGAACGCTTATAATCCTGAAAGTTGTTTAACACCGAGGAATCGGCGTCAATATTCAAAACTGCGCCTCCGGGCCCTACTTGAGTATTATCTAAAATCTCTGCGTAAGTTCTGCCGGTGAAAAAAGGAGTTGTGGACACTGATTTTTTATCATTAATGATCTCAATCTGCCGCCCCTTAACATTAAAATTACTCTGCTCGGCTTTGAAGATCGCAGACAAGTCCGGCGTAATCGCCCAATCAAGCACCAAACGAATGGTTTCTTCCCGGCGGCTGGGCTCATCCTTATCAAGCGTCAGGTTTTCGATATAGCCATCATCGGTTTTAACGCGGGTTGCAAGACGCGCACCCAAGGTATCGGTAATCGGTCCGGAAAGGACAGCATCGTAAACATTGGTGTTGTATTCCGGCTCATGGCTAACCGACAGCAACGCTTCCAGTTCTTCACCCGGTCGCGCACTGATCAGGTTCAACGCACCGGCGATACTGCTTTTCCCGTATAGGATGTTCTGCGGGCCCCGCAGAACTTCGACACGGGCTAAATCCA
>JBFJYC010000210.1:0-5758 GCA_041622815.1 Spongiibacteraceae bacterium
CGGTAAAAGTGCTGGTAGAAGGCGTTTATCGCGCCAATGTTCTGGAAATTATTTCCGAGTCGGATTATCTGCACAGCGAGTTGCGGGCGGCCGATGTGGCGGAAGTGCCCGAGCACGAGCAGGAAACATTGATTCGAACCACGCTCGCCCAGTTCGAGAAGTATGTAAACGTCAGCAAGAAGGTACCCGCGGAAGTGCTGACATCACTGTCGGGTATAGAAACGGTCGGCCGGCTTGCCGACACCATCGCCGCCCATATGAGCATGGATATCGAGCAAAAGCAGGAAGTACTCGAGCTGACCGATGAAAAGCAGCGGCTGGAACACCTGATTTCGATGATGGATTCCGAATCTGACCTGTTTCAGGTGGAGAAGCGTATTCGTGGTCGTGTTAAGCGGCAGATGGAAAAGAGTCAGCGTGAGTACTACCTCAACGAGCAGATGAAGGCGATTCAGCGCGAGCTGGGTGACATGGAAGATGGTGGCAATGAGTTAGAAGAACTCGCCAAGCGCATCGAAGAAGCCGGTATGACCGAAGAGGCGCTCGATAAAGCCAACGCTGAATTATCAAAATTAAAAATGATGTCGCCGATGTCGGCAGAGGCATCGGTGGTGCGAGGTTATATCGACTGGCTGCTGCAGGTGCCCTGGCAGAAACGCTCGCGGGTTAAGTACGACCTTGAGCGCGCGGAAAAAACCCTGAACGATGATCACTACGGGTTGGAAGAAGTTAAAGACCGTATTCTTGAGTATCTTGCCGTACAGAAGCGCGTTAAAAAATTACGCGGACCGGTTTTATGTCTGGTGGGCCCGCCGGGTGTGGGTAAAACGTCACTGGGTGAGTCGATTGCCCGCGCCACCAACCGCAAGTTTGTCCGGATGGCATTGGGCGGCGTCCGCGATGAAGCTGAAATCCGTGGTCACCGGCGCACCTATATCGGTTCGATGCCGGGAAAAGTCGTACAGAAAATGTCGAAAGCCGGGGTGAAGAACCCGCTGTTTTTACTCGATGAAATTGACAAGGTCGGTATGGATCATCGCGGTGATCCGGCGTCGGCGTTGCTCGAGGTATTGGACCCGGAACAGAACAGCACGTTCAGCGATCATTATCTGGAAGTCGACTACGATCTGTCCGATGTCTTGTTTATCTGCACATCTAACTCGCTGGATATTCCGCCGGCATTGCTTGACCGGATGGAAGTGATTCGTTTGCCCGGTTATACCGAGCACGAAAAGATTAATATCGCTGAGCGCTATCTGCTGCCGAAGCAGAAGAAGAACAATGGCATCAAAAAATCCGAACTGGCAGTGCCCGAAGATTCGATCCGCGACATTATCCGTTACTACACAAAAGAAGCGGGCGTTCGCGGATTGGAGCGGGAAATAGCCAAGCTGTGCCGTAAATATGTGAAAGAAGCGGCCGGCAAAACCACACCTGAGAACAAGGTCACAACGCATATTCAGCCGGAACAGCTGGAAGACTTTCTCGGTGTGCGCAAGTACAAATACGGTAAAGCCGAGGAAGAGAACCAGGTCGGGCAGGTGACCGGGCTGGCATGGACCCAGGTCGGTGGTGAGTTGTTAACGATTGAAGCGGTATCGGTGGTCGGTAAGGGCCGCTATGTCAGCACCGGCTCCCTCGGTGACGTGATGCAGGAATCGATCCAGGCGGCGACCACGGTCGTGCGCAGCCGCTCGCGCAAGCTTGGAATTACGGCCAGATACCATGACATTCACGACATGCATGTGCATGTGCCCGAAGGCGCGACGCCCAAAGACGGACCGTCAGCCGGGGTTGGTATGTGTACGGCGCTGGTTTCGGTGATTACCGGTATACCGGTTAAATCTGACGTCGCAATGACCGGCGAGATTACACTGCGCGGGCAGGTGTTACCGATCGGCGGGCTCAAGGAAAAGCTGATCGCAGCGCATCGCGGCGGTATTAAAACTGTCATTATTCCGCAAGATAATGAAAGGGATCTCAAAGAGATACCGGATATCATTAAAGAAAACTTGGATATTGTCCCCGTTAAATGGATAGAAGAGGTGCTGCAAATAGCACTCGAGCGCATGCCCGAAGAAATTTCCGAGGAAGCGTATATGGAGGGCATAGTGGAAGCGCAGAAGGGCGGGACCACCGCGCGCGACCAGGATGATAGTTCACGAATAAGTGCTCACTAGCATGTATATTCTTGACCCTACTGGTCGGGGTTGATATAAAGTGCGCGCTCCTCGTGCCGTGACGCACAACAGCCATTCGGGTCGCCAGTAACCCAAAAAAATTTTCTCTATGAGGGTCTTAATGTGAATAAATCTGAACTAATCGATGCTATTGCAGAACAAGCGGATTTGCCAAAAGCCGCAGCCGGGCGTGCACTTGATGCAACTCTGGACGCTATTACCGGCGCGTTAAAAAGTGCTGACCAGGTATCGCTGGTAGGTTTCGGTACTTTTTCTGTAAAGGATCGTGCAGCCAGAACCGGACGTAACCCTCAAACCGGTGCGGTAATCAATATCGCCGCGGCCAAGGTTCCGGGTTTTAAAGCCGGTAAGGCTCTGAAGGATGCAGTAAACGTTTAAATCTGACCCGCACTCCGGTCTACCGAAGTGTGAAGGGGCGCATCTACGGATGCGCTTTTTTTTTAATTTAAAATTGCGTTAGCGCACTATATTTTTTCCGGACTCCCGCCAACATGCTGAAGAACATTCGTGACAATATTCAGGGTACAGCTGCCAAAGTCATCATTGGCATTATTACAATTCCGTTTATATTTTTCGGCGTCGATAGTTTGTTCACGGGGGGCGGGCCCGCAGCAGCTGCAGTCGTCAATGGTCAGGAAATTGAAGAGTATGAGCTGGCTCAGGCGATCGCGCTGCAAAAGCGGCGCTTGATCTCAATGATGGGGCAGTCGGTTGACGCGTCTATGCTCGAAGACAGCGTTCTGCGTCAGCCGGCGCTACAGGGTCTGGTCGATCAGAAATTATTACTGATCGATGCTGAAGAAAAAGGTCTGGCGGTTGCGCCGAAAGTGCTTAATGACACCATCGTTTCAATGGAGCAGTTTCATGTCGATGGCAAATTCTCTCAGGAGCGCTATTTGCAGGTGTTGCGCAATATGGGCTTTGGCAATGCCATGTTTAAAAATTTACTCGGTACAGATTTGCTGCTGTCCCAGGTGCGCAGTGGCATCAGCGGCACCGCTTTTCTTACACCCGCACAGTTAAACTTAGCGGTGGCGCTCGCCGAACAGAAGCGCAGTTATAACTATCTGATGATTACGCCCGAAGACCTGATCGATCAGGTTGAGCTCAGCGATACCGAAATTGAAGCCTGGTATGCCGAGAATAGTGAAGAATTCCGCAGTGCCGAGGCAGTGAAACTATCCTATATCGAGCTGAAGCTGGAGGACTTTACCAGCGCTGTATCTGAAGAGGATCTTCGCGCCGAGTACGAGCAGGAATTGAAAAGTCTGGACGCTCTTGAAGAGCGTCATGCAGCACATATTCTCATCTCGACCGAAGACCGCAGCGCCAAAGCGGCAAAGGCGATTGTTACAGAAATTCAAAAAGCACTGGCCGCAGGCGAGTCTTTTGAAACACTGGCGAAGCAGAAGTCGGACGACCCGGGCTCGGCAAGCGACGGCGGTGACCTCGGGTTTACCGCAGGGGATGCATTCCCTGAGGACTTTGAGGCGGCGCTGGCAATGCTGGAGCCTGGCGAGGTGAGCGACATCGTTGAAACAGAAGATGGTTTACACCTGATCAAGCTGCTGGAAGTGAAGACGCGCAAGCCGGCTAGTTTTGAGCAGCGCCGCGCAGAGATTGAGGCGCGCATTCAACGTCTTCGCGCTGAGCCTAAGTTGTTGGCTGCAGTCGAACAGCTGCGGGATCTTGTATTCAATGCGGACGGCCTGAACGCGCCGGCACAGGCGTTGAAGTTATCGGTACAAAATACAGAATGGCTTGAACGCGATAGCGATTCGGCGCTATTGCAGAACCCGGCGGTCGCTGCGGCGGCATTTGATAAACAACTGCGCAGCGAGTCCTTAAACAGTGATGTGTTCGAGTTGCGGTCTGACTATTATCTGGTGCTGCATATCAATGAATATCGTGAACCGGCGGTGCAGCCGCTGGCGGCAGTGCGGGCTCAGGTAGTGCAGCGCCTGAAGCGCGAGCGGGCTGTCGAGTTGGTGGCGACTAAGTCCGCTGAACTTGAGCAACAGATCGCTGCCGGCGAGTCGGTAGAGTCTGTCGCGGTTGCCGGCGGCTTTGAGTGGCAGGCGGTGATCGATGGCCTGAGAACGACGTCCGACGTGCCACGGCCTGTGCTGGAGAAAGCGTTTTCGATGGCGCCGGACGGCGGTCGGAAAGTGGCAGTTGTAGACGGTAGCGGCGGCAGTCGCTGGCTGGTGAACCTTTACCGCGTCGATTCGGTGGCGCCGGAATCAGTTACCGATGCGCAGCGCCAAAAACTGGGCCGGACCTTTACCGGTGGACGCGCCAGTCAGGAGTTTGCGGCCTATTTCGGCTCGCTCAAGCAGTCTGCGGACATCAGAATTCCTCAGTCCGCAGCCACGCCCTGATCAATCTGCTAGAATTCGCGCCCTTTCGGATTAACTGAAACCCGCTTCGGGCGGTACGGCCTCCGGCCATATCGCCCTGCAGCACGCTATGGAGGCTACCTTGTTTAAGGTCTTAACGTTTAACGCTATATCGGTAAAAGGTCTGGAGCGCATGCCCCGCGACCATTATGAGATCGCCAGTGAGTTTAGCGAGCCCGATGCGATTATGCTGCGCAGCCACAAGCTGGCGCCCGCTGAAATAGGCGATTCGGTGCTGGCAGTTGCCCGCGCCGGAGCCGGCGTCAACAATGTGCCGGTGGCGGATTGCAGCAAGCGCGGCATACCGGTTTTTAATTCCCCCGGCGCCAACGCCAATGCGGTTAAAGAACTGGTGCTGTGTGCGCTGACACTGGGATCGCGTGGTGTGATTCCCGGTATCAATTGGGTAAGCACGCTCGCTGATGTCAAAGATCACGGCGAACTGAACGTGCTGCTGGAAAAGGGCAAGAAGCAATTCAAAGGTCAGGAGTTGGCGGGTAAAACCCTCGGCGTCGTCGGCCTCGGCGCAATCGGCTCGATGGTCGCGGAAGCGGCGTTGGGGCTCGGTATGGATGTGGTCGGTTACGACCCGGCGCTGTCGGTTGAAGCGGCCTGGCGGCTGCCGAGCGCGGTACAGCGCATGGAGAATATCAATAGTCTGTTCAGCCGCGCGGACTATATAACCCTGCATTTACCGGTATTAGACAGCACCCGCAAAATGGTCAATAAAGATCTGCTGTCGTTGTGCCGGCCCGGTGCCTGCCTGATCAATTTTGCCCGTGAAGAGATTGTCGACGTTGATGCAGTCATCGAAGCACTGGATAGCGGTCAGCTCCGGCAGCTGATTACCGACTTCCCGAGCCCGGCACTGATCGGTCGCGCAGACTGCATTTTAATGCCGCATATCGGTGCCAGCAGCGACGAGGCGGAAGACAATTGTGCGGTTATGGCCGCTGACCAGCTGCGCGACTTCCTGGAAAACGGCAATATCCGCAACTCGGTGAATTTCCCGGCGATAAGCCTGGAGCGCAACGGCGGCCCGCGACTCGCAATTGCGAATCGCAATGTACCGAAAACACTCGGTAGTATTCTGTCGATACTCGCCGATGGGAATTTAAACGTCGCCGATATGCTGAACCGCAGCCGCGACGACATCGC
>JBFJYC010000211.1:0-5723 GCA_041622815.1 Spongiibacteraceae bacterium
ACCGCCGATCAGAAACCCGGGCTGGTAACCGCAGTCTTCCAATATCCAGGCCAGCATACTGCTGGTAGTCGTCTTACCGTGGGTGCCGGCACAGGCCAGTACCCAGCGACCTTCCAACACGTGCTCGCGCAGCCACTGCGGCCCGGATATATAGGGCAATCCGCGATCGAGCATCGCCTCAACCGCCGCGTTGCCGCGCTTCATCGCATTGCCCACCACCACCAAATCCGGCGTCGGTTGCAAATGTTCCGGTTCATATCCCTGCATCAAATCAATGCCCTGCGCTTCGAGCTGGGTACTCATCGGCGGGTAGACGTTGGCGTCGGAGCCGGTGACTTTATGGCCGGCCTGACGGGCGAGAATCGCGAGACCACCCATAAAGGTGCCGCAGATACCGAGAATATGAATATGCATGCCGCGCATGTTACCCGACTCCGGCACCGATGCTAACTACAAAGCGCCTATCGCCGCCGCATTTCACAGCCCCTGATTTATTGCTGCTACTATCGCCGTCCAGGAATCATGCGGAGATAAGCGCACTTGTCCGATTTATTCTTTTTAGTGGCCGGCCTGATCGTGCTTGTGAGCGGCGGTGAATTACTGATGCGCGGCGCACTCGGCGCCGCCCGCGCACTCGATATATCGCCGCTACTGAGCGGCCTCATCATCGTCGGTTTTGGCACCTCAATGCCGGAATTAGTGGTGTCCTTGCAGGCTACGCTGAACAATCAAAGCGATATCGCCATCGGCAATGTCGTCGGCAGTGATATTGCGAATGTGCTGCTGATTCTCGGCTTGTGCGCCGTTATTTCACCGCTGAAAATTACGCCTTTATCCCTCAATCGGGATGCTGTGATGTTTATCGCCGTCACGGTCCTGTTTATCGTCATGGGCAGAAACGGCACGCTCGGCACTATCGACGGCCTCATCCTGTTATCGACCCTGGCCGCCTATCTGTTTTGGGCATACCGCAGCGAACGCTCCGCGGTTACACCTGAGGCGATCGTCCACCAAGCCGAGGCAGAGACTGTCACACAGCTGCCGCTATCAACGCTGTGGATTGTCGTTGCCGTCATCGCGGGCCTGCTATTACTTATCGGCGGATCCGCCGTGCTGCTGCAGGGTGCGACCGGAATCGCGCAACATCTGGGTGTTTCCGATGCGATGATCGGCCTGACATTGGTGGCGGTCGGCACCTCATTGCCGGAACTTTCTATCTCAGTCATCGCCGCACTCCGCGGCCAAGCCGATGTCGCGGTCGGCAACGTACTGGGCAGCAATATTTTCAACGTTCTTGGCATCCTCGGCATATCATCCGCCCTGAACCCGCTCGCCATTAGCGGACGGATTCTGCAGTTCGATCAATGGGTCATGCTGGCAACGGCACTGCTACTGTGGTTTTTTCTGATTACCGGCCGGCAACTCAGCCGCCCGGAAGGCAGCGCATTCCTGCTTGCCTACGCCAGCTACCTCTATCTGAGCTTCGTACATTATTGAGCGCCGTTACGATGACGGCGAGGTTCGCCCGGTGCGACTGCACCAAACATCTCAGCCAAACAATGCATCCAGCCGCCGCACAGCTTCCTGCAGCCGCTCCATACTTGTCGTGTAGGCAAAACGCACATGGGTATCGGATTTAAAGCGACCGAAGTCGGCGCCCGGTGTAATCGCGATGCCGTGTTGCTCCAGCAGGTCGAGCGCGAACTGCTCGCTGTCGTCGCTGAATTTTGAACAATCCGCATAGATATAAAGTGCACCCGCGGGGTCGTGGGCAATGCCAAATCCCAGCCGCCGCAATTCCGGCAACAGGTAGTTTCTTCTGTCTGCGAACAGCGCACGCCGCTCGTCGAGAATTTTTCGGGTAGCCGGCTCAAATGCCGCCAGTGCCGCAAACTGACCCATGGTCGACATCGAGATAAACAGGTTCTGGGCAAGGCGCTCCATCTCCGCCACCGCGGCCTCCGGCGCCACCAGCCAGCCCAGCCGCCAACCGGTCATCCCGAAGTATTTCGAAAAACTGTTAATCACAAAAGCGCTGTCAGTGATTTCCAGAATACTCGGCGTATCGCCGCTGTAATTCAGGCCGTGATAAATCTCATCGACTATGAGGCTGCCGCCGCGTGCCTCGCATAACTGATACAGCTCGCTGAGTTCGTCGCGACTAAGAATCTCGCCGGTAGGATTGGCGGGCGATGCCACGATCGCACCGACGGTATTGTCGCGCCACGCCGCGGCAGCGAGCGCCGCATTCAGTTGGTAGCGATGTTCCGGGCCGCTGGCCACCAACTGGCCTTCGCCCTCCACCAGCCGGAAGAAATTGCGGTTGCAGGGGTAACCGGGGTCCGCCATCAGCATGCCGGTTCCCGGTTTGAGCAATAGCGCGGACAACAGCAATAAGGCGCCGGAGGCACCCGGGGTCACCATAATCCGCTGTGGCGGAATCTCGAGGCCGTAGTCGCTGCGGTAAAAATCCGAAATCGCCTGTCGCAACTGCGGCAAGCCGGCAGCCTGACTGTAATAAGTTGCACCGTCTGCTAGCGCCTGCTGACCGGCCGCAATAATCGGCGCCGCGGTGCTGAAATCGGGCTCGCCGGCTTCCATATGCACAATATCGCGCCCCTGCGCTTCCAGTTCGCGGGCCCGGGCCAGCACCTCCACGACCCGGAATGGTTCGATGTCTTTAAGCCGCGCGGCGAAGCGCCGGCTGAGTGCTGAGTCGGTCACGGTAGCTGCAGTCCCCTGCTGGAAAAAAAACGCGGCGCATTGTAGCCCAGCCTCCCCTGAAACCCGCTAAAACCGCCGCTTCACGTCGAATAGCGCTTTGCTTGCCGGGGCTTTACTGGTACATTCTCCGTCTTTTTTTGGGATGCCTCGACAAGTTGGCCCTTACTGCCAGCCCTGATGGCCGAAAAGTTCATGAGCTGGCGATCAGCTCCCACACGGCGGAGTATTTCGCCGGTTCACCTGCAGCAACGCGCAAGCAGACAACAGAGAGTACAGAGGCAACCATTTATGCCAGCGAAAAAGAAAGCAGCCGCCGCGCCAAAGAAAGCGACCGCAAAAAAGGCAGCCGCACCGAAGAAAAAAGCGGCTGCGAAGAAGCCGGCTGCTGCACGCAGCGCATCGGCCGCTTCCGGCACATTCAAAAACTACACACCCTATGTCGCTAAAAAGGGTGAGGAGTATATGAATGACGCGCAAAAGAAACATTTCATCGCGATTCTGCAAAAGTGGAAAGCAGAACTGATGGAAGAAGTTGACCGCACTGTGAGCCATATGAAAGACGAAGCGGCCAACTTCCCCGATCCGGCCGACCGCGCAACCCAAGAAGAAGAGTTCAGCCTCGAACTGCGCACCCGCGACCGCGAGCGCAAGCTGATCCGCAAAATCGACAAGACCCTCGATCTGATCTCCGAAGATGATTACGGCTACTGCGACGCCTGCGGTGTCGAGATCGGTATCCAGCGTCTGGAAGCCCGCCCGACTGCCACCCTGTGCATCGACTGCAAAACACTCGATGAAATCAAAGAACGGCAGGAGCGCGGCTAACCTGCGATCCGGTGCCGGTTAACGCTGCTACTGCCTACAACGGCCGCTTCGCCCCCTCACCCACCGGCCCGCTACATTTCGGGTCTCTATGTGCCGCACTCGCCGGCTATCTCGACGCCCGCGCCCATCGCGGGCGCTGGCTGCTCCGCATTGAAGATATCGATCCGCCGCGTGAAATCGCCGGTGCCAGCGATGCCATTATCGAATCACTTCGACAGCACGGTCTGCATTGGGACGGCGACATCCTCTGGCAGCACGACCGCATCGACGCGTACCGCGACCGCCTGCAGCAACTACTGGACCGCGGTGAAGCCTTTGCCTGCCGATGCTCCGGTAGCGAACTGAAACGGCGCGGCGCACTGCATCGCGGTGACTGTCATGCCGGCGATCAGGACGACGCAGCGTTCCGGCTGGCCATTACCGAGGGCACCGCGCCGGTATTTGAAGACCGTTTGCAGGGCCGCTATACGCAGGACTTATTTGCCGAAGTCGGCGACTTTGTCATCTGGCGCCGGGACGGCTGTGTTGCCTACCAACTCGCCGTGGTCGTCGATGACGCCGACAGCGGTATTACCGATATTGTGCGCGGCACCGACCTGATCGAATCAACCCCGCGACAACTGGCCCTGCAATCGCGTCTGGGTCTGCCGCAACCGCGCTACCTGCACCTGCCGGTGGCAACCCATGCCGACGGCAGCAAGCTCAGCAAGCAGACCCATGCGCCGGCTATCGACAATCAGCGGGCGCCTGAAAACCTGAAACAGGCACTGACCTTTCTCGGCCAGCCGCTGCCGGCTACCGACAATGTCACCGACATTCTGCGCTTCGCGACAGCGCGTTGGCAGCCGCAAGCGATTCCGCGACAAATGAGCATTCCGGTGTAAGCTTCACCGCTATGGATAACGATATTTTATTGTACGCCGCCGTTGGTGTTCTGCTGCTACTGGTCATTGCCGGACTGCTGATCGCGCGCAACCGGGAAGCAGCTTACCAGCGCGCTGATTTCTATCGCCGCCTGCTATTACACGAATTACCGGTGGGCGTGTGTGTACTCAGCCGCAACCAGCGGATTCTGATCTGGAACGATACGCTGGAAACGCTCTCCGGCGTCAATGAGGAAACCGTCAACGGCGCAAGCCTGAGCGAACTACCCGAGCCCTGGGGCAAACTGTTTCAGCAATGCCTCAACGACCCTGACAATACGCTGCACTCGCGGGAAGTGGCCACACCCACCGGTTACCGCTGGATAAATATTATTGTCACCCGACCACGACTGCGCATGATTGTTGTGGAAGACATCACCGAGATTCAGCTGATGGAACGCAAGCTGACCCATCAACAGCGCCTCGCCTCCATCGGCCGCCTCGCTGCAGGGGTCGCCCACGAAATCGGCAACCCGGTCACCGGTATTGCCTGTCTGGCTCAGAATCTGCGCGATGAAACGGAGCTGCCGGACAGCCGCGAAATGGCCGAGCAAATGCTGCAACAAACCGACCGCATCAATAGTATCGTGCAAAGCCTGGTGCATTTTGCCCACCCGGGTAATACCGGCAATGCATTTACGTTGAGCCCGGTCAGTGTCGGCCGGTGCACCGCAGAAGCGATTAAATTGCTGAATCTGGACATCGCTGCGGAGCCGATGAACTTCGTCAATGCCTGCGACGAATCGGTGCTGCTACGCGCTGACGAACAGCGTCTGTTACAAGTACTGATCAACCTGCTCAGCAACGCCCGCGACGCCAGCGAACCGGACGCCACCGTCACGGTTGAATTAGAAACCGACGGCCCGGCTTGCACCGTGATTGTAAGCGATAGCGGCAGCGGCATACCGGAGGCGATCAAGGATCAGGTCTTTGAGCCCTTCTTCACGACCAAGCAGCCGGGCCGCGGCACCGGCCTCGGCCTGGCACTGGTGTTTCAGATGATTGCCGAAATGCACGGTGAGGTAGATGTTATCAGCCCTGTGGCGGAGGGGCGCGGCACCCGCATCGCCTTCACCCTGCCGCTCGCCTGAAGCCGGCATTAAAGGCCGCCCGGGGACTGGTATTTGCCGGGCTGAAGGAGTATTTTCTGGGATCGTTACCGATAGTAAGTTACCTTTCGAAACGTGCACGCCGCGAACGACAGCAAATTCCAAGGGCATTAGATGGCACATATCCTCATAGTTGAAGACG
>JBFJYC010000212.1:0-5687 GCA_041622815.1 Spongiibacteraceae bacterium
GCAGGCGGTGCGGGAAGCCGGACCGATGCAGCTCGATGCTGCGCTCAAATTACCGATGCGCTACAGCGCCGGCATGATGCTTGGCGGTGCGCCGGTGGGTATGTACGGCAAAGATAGCCATCATGCGTTCGGGCACCTCGGCTTCTCGAATATATTCTGTTGGGCGGATCCGGAGCGGGATATTGCGGTCGGTCTCATGACGACAGGCAAGCCGGTGCTGGGCAATCATTTGCTGGCGCTACCGAAACTGATACACGCGATCAGTTCGACGCTGGCGCCCTGCGCCGATGCGTACCACTGGCCGGAGCGGGATACTCTCAAGGCGGTATAGGCAGCGGGTCGCTTAGTGCACAGTCCGCAATAACTGATCGATCAGGCGCTCCAGCTTGGCGAGCGAATTACATTCCGCGACCGCATGGCAGGCGGTTTGGTAGCGCTTGATTTCAGAATCGCCCGTGCCCCAGCTGCTTTGCGACTCCGGATTAAACCACAGCACTAAGCGCGCTTTGTGATACAGCGACTGCATAATTTCCAGTCCCGGATCACCGTAATTATTGCGGCCGTCACCGAGAATGATGATGGTGGCATTGTGGCCGATGCGGTCGCCGCATAACTCATTGAAACCGGCGAGGCTGTTGCGGTAGTCGCTGGAGCCGAGTCCCCATTTCTGCCAGGCGGTTTCGATCGCTTTTTCCGGCGGTTCGTTGTCGAATAATTCCGTCGTTTCGGCGATGTGGTTGCTGAACACGAAGCTACGTATCTTTGGCACTACATCGTTCAGGCTGTACAGGAACAATAATAAAAACCGCGAATAAGTCGCCACCGAGCCGCTGATATCACAGAGCACATACAGCTCGGGTTGATCGCGCTTCACTTTTTTCCAGTACAGCTTAAAAGGTACGCCGCCGTGGCCGAGACTGCGGCGCAGCGTCTTGCCGACGTCGAGGCGGCCGCGTTTGTCCCGGTGCATACGCCGACGATGCTTGCTGGCAATCTTACGCGCCAGCTTGCGCACCAGTTCCGATACATCTTTGAGTTGGTGGCGCTCGAGCGCTGACAGGCGTGCCGAACGCAGCGCCTGTTCACGAATCTGCCGGCCCTCGTAGTTGGCATTCATCAGCAGGCGCCGGTCGACGAAGTCCCGCACCGAGGATTGCAGATACTGCCGGCGCGCCTGCAGCCAGTTCACCGCGGCGTCGCCCTGATCGGTTTCCAGTTCCCGCAGCGCGCTGATGGTGCGCTCCAGCGTTTGCATGCCCATCGCGTCCTGCATGCGCCGTCCGAACAGGCCGCGCTGAGTGTTAAAACGCATATCGTCCAGATTGGCCTCGGTAGCGGCCTGTTCCAGCGCTACCCCAAGCTGGTCTTCTGAGGTGTTGAGTAGCGGCTCAAGTTCCGGGTTGTCGAGCAGGGCAGCGACCTCCGCATCGGTCGCGGCTGGCGCAGCTGCCGGTTCTTCCGGGGGGGCATCATTGCCGGTGTCAGCTGTGCTGTCGGCGGCCTCGTCTGCTTTAGCGCCGGACTGATCACGATCGGGCAGACCGAAGAATAATTCGAAACAGTGATCGAAGGTGGGCTTATCGTCGGCGGTCTTTGCCAGTGCACTCGACAGTGCACCGGATAGTAACTCGCGGTCGTCATAGCCGACCGCCGCTGCCGTCTGCATGGCGTCCAGTGTTTCTGCGGTCGACACCCGCACATCGTGCTTGCGCAACACATCGATAAACCGCAGCAGCCGCTGTTCCATCGCGTCGCGCTATTCCTGAGCCTGTTTGATCATCGCGCGCAGCTCGGGTTGTGTGTTTTCGATATCTTCTTCGAATTTCAGCAACAGATTGAGCGTCGATTCAACCAGCTCATCGGTCAGTACTTCCGCATGCATCAACAGCAGTGCACGCGCCCAGTCGATGGTCTCGCTGACCGCGGGAGTTTTCTTTAAGTCGAGTTGCCGCAGCTGCTGTACGAAGCGAACCAGTTGATCGCGCAGCGCAGCGGTCACTTCCGGCACCCGGGTCCGGACGATCAGTGATTCCAGTTTTTGGTCCGGAAACGGAATGTACAGGTGTAGACAGCGGCGTTTTAGCGCGTCGCTCAGGTCGCGGGTATTGTTGCTGGTCAGAAAAATCAGCGGTTTGACCGCAGCGCGAATTGTGCCGATCTCCGGAATCGATACCTGAAAATCAGCCAGTGTTTCCAGTAGCAGCGATTCGAATTCGTAGTCGCTTTTATCCACCTCATCGATCAGTAAGACGGCACCGGCGGGCTCGCGCAAGGCCTTCAACAGCGGCCGCTCTTCCAGAAATATATCCGAGTAAAAAATATCTCCGAATTCCTGCAGCCGTTCGATTGAGGCTTTCAGGCCGGTCGCGCCCTTCATGATATCGCCGAGCTGCTCTTTCAGAACCTGTGTGTACAGCAGCTGTTTGCTGTATTTCCAGTCGTAGATCGCTTTGCTTTCGTCGAGGCCCTCGTAGCACTGCAAACGCACCAGTGGCTGCTCCAGCATTGCGGCGACGGCATTGGCGAGTTCGGTCTTGCCGACACCCGGCGGGCCCTCGACCAGTATCGGCCGCTCGAGTTGCTGCGCCAGCCATACGGTCGTCGCGATCTGGCGGTTGGCAATGTAGTTTTGTGTCGCGAGTTTTCCGACCAGGGCGTCGATCGCGGTGGCGGCATTTGTTGATTGGGGCAAGATGCTTGGTCCTGTCGTAAAGATTGAGCGCTGATTGCGCCGTAAACAGACGGGTACTGTTTCTCCGTTCCGAATGGGCCATCCATGGCCCGGTCCCGCGGCTGTCCTGCCGCTAGTCACTGCGAAACAGTACCCGTCTGCTTCCGGCTTGGTCGGAGCAGAATTCTAATTCAGTAAAGTAACCTGTGAGCGGCCGGCTTCTAACCACCCGTCATATTCATAAACCGCACTATCTGCGGTTCATTGTGTAGATCAAACTCGTGCTTCTCCGGTTTAATCGCCATCGCGGCAACGATGGTTTGTTTAAGCCGGTCCAAATCGCCCGGTGATTCGTCCATTATCTGCTTCAGATCGACCGAGTGTTCGTTGCCGAGACATAGCAGCAGGCGCCCCTCGACGGTGACGCGGACGCGGTTGCAGAGATGACAAAAATTATTGGAATGCGGAGAGATAAAACCGATGCGGCTGTCGGAGTCCGCCATCCGGTAGTAGCGGGACGGGCCGCCGGTCGACTCGGTTGATGCGGTCAGCGGGAACTGCGCGTCGATGCGCTCGCGGATCGTGTCGCTGGAGCAATAGCTGACCGCGCGATCGCGCTCGCCGATATCACCGAGCGGCATTTCTTCAATAAAGCTGATGTCGATTTTCTTGTCACGGGCGAATCCGACCAGAGCGGTGATTTCATCTTCGTTGCGCCCGCTCAGTATGACCGCGTTGAGCTTGACGCGGTCAAAACCGGCGGCGATAGCGGCGTCTATGCCGCGCAGTACTTTGTTCAGGTCGCCGACGCGGGTCATGTCTTTAAAGCGTTCGGCGTTGAGACTGTCGAGACTGATATTGATGCCGCGCAGACCGGCGGCTTTCAGCGGTGCCGCGAACTTGTCCAGTTGTGCGCCGTTGGTCGTTAAGTGCAGTTGTTGCAGGCCGGGAAGCTGACCGAGTTGGCGGACCAGCGACATGGCATTGTTGCGCACCAGCGGCTCGCCGCCGGTGAGGCGGATTTTTGTCACGCCCAGCTCGGTGAAAGCCTGTGCGACCTGATGCAGCTGTTCCAGCGACAGAATGTCCTTGCGCGGCAGGAAGGTCATATCTTCCGCCATGCAGTACACGCAGCGGAAGTCGCAGCGATCGGTCACCGACAGGCGCAGGTAGTTGACAGTGCGGCCGAATCGGTCTGTGAGCTGGGTGGGCGCGGGCATAGACGCCATTATAGCGCCGAAACGCGCACCACCGCCCCATTGACGACGCTGGTGCCCGAGGGCATGTCCAGCACCAGCGGATCGACAAAATCGTTGGCAGAAATACCCGGCAACTTGTTTTTGGCGGTGGACTGCCCGCTATCGCTGTAGCGGTGTCCGAAGCCGTGGGGCAGGCTGACGACACCGGCCATCACCTCGTCGCTGACCTGTACCTCGACTTCGCCGCGGGTGTTATTGCCCTCGACGCGGGCTTGGCCGCCATCACTGAGCCCCAGCCGGGCGGCGTCCTCCGGGTGCACCAGCAGGGTGCAGCGGTTTTTGCCGCGCACATACTGGTTGATATTGTGCAGCCAGGAGTTCATATCGCGGATATTGCGGCGGCCGATCATCAGCATCTCATCGTCGGCCAGCGGCGTGGATTGCGCCAGCAGTCGCTGCGCATCCGCCTTCAGCAGCGGGTGCATCAACTGAATCCGCTGGCCGGGCGTTTTCAGTATCTGCGGCAGGCGCGGCTGCAGCGGCCCGAGATCGACGCCATGGGTGGCGGCTTTGACCCGGTTCAGGCTGAGCCCCCCGTTAGCTTCCGCAGATTCCTCGTCGCCGAAACCGCAGCCGTGGGGGCCGGCGCGCAGCATGATATCCAGCAACCTTTGCGGCCCGCTGTGTTGCGCTGTGGCGGTTTTAACCTGCCCGGCGGTGAGGTCGGGAAATTTGGGTTTGCCGGCAATCTGACCGGCGAGCCCGTCGAGCATCATCGCGTCGAGGTCGGCGGCGGCCATGCCGTTCACCCGCGCCGCCAGCTCCAGCATGATCTGATACTGGTGCCGCGCATCGCCTGCCGGTTTAAACACCTGTGGCGAGTAACGGGCGAAGTTGCGGACGCTGGTGGTCTGAAACAGTAAATCGTAGTTTTCGTGTTCCATCTGGGTGGTGGAGGGCAGGATGTAATCGGCCAGCGCGGTGGTTTCATTGATATAAAAATCCAGCGCGACGATCAGTTCCAGATTTTCCATTGCCGCCCGCACACCGGCGCCGTTGGGTACGCTCAGCACCGGGTTGCCGGCAACGGTGATCAGCGCGCGGGCGCGGTCGGCACCGTCATAGGCGAGCTCTTCTGCCATCAGGGAAGCCGGCATCATATTCATGTATTCGGGAAAGTCGCGGACCCGGGTGCGGAAGCGGTCGCGGCCGAGTTCGTTGACCGGCGGCTCGGCGGCATTGGGTAGCTCGGTCGCCGCCAGCGGGAACATCGCGCCGCCGGGTTCGTCGAGCCGGCCATGCAGAATATTGATGACGTCCACCAGCCAACTGGCGAGGGTGCCGAAGCGTTGTGTGCAGAGTCCGATGCGGCCGTACAGCACCGGTTTTCCGGCCGCTTCGAAGCCGTCGATCAGCGCGCGTAATTGCGCCGCCGGCACGCCGGTGATGGCCTCGGTATTTTCCGGTGAGAACTGCAGGCACAGCTCGCGCAGCGCATCCAGACCATCGAGATATTGACCGACGCGGCCGGTGTTGACGCGGTTTTCAGCAAACAACACCCCCGCCCAGGCGAATAGCAGCCAGGCATCGGTACCGGGTTTAATAAACAGGTGGCGGTCGGCGATAGCGGCGGTCTCGGTCCGGCGCGGGTCGATTACCACCACTTCACCGCCGCGTTCGCGGATAGCACCGAGCTGTGTTGCGGCATCCGGCGCCGACATCAGCGAACCCTGGGACACCAGCGGATTGCCGCCCATGCAGACATAAAAATCGGTGTGGTGGATGTCGGGTATCGGGAACGCCCAGGCATCGCCGTA
>JBFJYC010000213.1:0-5677 GCA_041622815.1 Spongiibacteraceae bacterium
CCCGCAGCTCCAGGCGCAGCGCCTCGTTGATCGCCTCCAAACCGGATTTGCTCGCGCTGTAGGCACCCTGATACGGCAGGCTGGCGTGACCCGCCATGGAGCCGATGGTAATTATTCTGCCCGCGCCTCGCTGACGCATCAGCGGCAGTACCTGCTGAATCATGCGCAGGGTGCCGAAAAAATTAACCTCCATCTGCCAGCGTATTTCTGCCTGCGTGCAATCTTCCAAGGCACCGGCCAGGCCGACTCCGGCATTATTGATCAACACATCGATGCACTGTGTCCGCCCGGTGATCTGGCGCAGGCACGCACGGACCGACGCATCGTCGCTGATATCGAGCCGCAACATGCGCACCGGATTGCCGCTATCGCCGAAGTCCGCCATAGCGCTGCGGCTGCTGCCGAACACGCTATGACCGGCAGCGCTTAGCGCCAAGGCGATTTGACGGCCGAAACCGGTTGAAGCGCCGGTCACGAGCACGGTTTTTGGGGTTTTAAGAGCGCTCATAAACCTCATAGCAAACTGCACAGCCAACCGCCGTCCCGATACCGACACAAAAAGCCCGGCTCAGCCATTAGTAGTCCGCATGCGCTGCCGGAGAGAGGGGGCGAACGGTTAACCAGTCCGTACCGCCCGGCCTCACAATGCCTTCGATCCCAGGCCCGATCACTTCCGGTTCGGACGGCGCCGCCCGGCAGGATGTGACCGGGTGCAAATTATGGGGGTATTCGTCACTCATGCTGCGCCCCTTGCTGGCAATGGCCCGTCTTTAGCAGGCTCGCACCGGCGGCATTATCGGACTGACGGCGTATCGGCAAGCGATGATCGCTGCGGACGTGACGCCGGTCACAACCCGCCCAGTGTGGTCGCGCTAGTCTACTATGAATAGGTATTAACCCGGCGTGCCGCCGTAACTCTGCAGCAGGAGATCAGGCCCCGCCCCCTGGCGCCGGCTATGCAATGCCTGTGCGCTGCCGAAGCCAGACCTAGTAATAACACCTATATTATTGCTAGAGTGGAATCTAAGTCGGAGACGCACAATGACAACTAATAAGAATCAGCAGGGCTTTACCCTGATCGAGCTCATGATCGTAGTCGCGATCATCGGCGTCCTGGCAGCGCTGGCGCTGCCGGCGTATCAGGACTACACCGTTCGCGCCAAAATCAGCGAGGGAATGAGCGTCGCGTCCCCCGTGCTGCAAGCTGTCGGCGAATACTACAGCGCCAATAGCGGTCTACCGGATTCAAATACCGCGGCGCGCATCATTAGCGCGGGCTCCTATGCCTCTGACTATATTTCTTCGGTAACGGTGTCGACAGGCGGCGTGGTGGAGGTCGACTTTTCTCTGACGGAACTCGGCGCTGCAGACAAGCTGATATTTGTGCCTTCCACCGTCAGCGGCGGCAGCGTCACCTGGGATTGCGCCACTGACACAACGATCGAGAAGCGCTTTCTGCCATCGCGGTGCCGGTGAGCGCTTTAGGCATTAGCTAGCGCTTCGCTACGCTGAAGCGCTCGTTCCGCGAACATAAAAAAACCGCAACCCTATAAGGCTGCGGCTTTTTGGATGGCGCGCCGATCAACATCTTCGCCCCCCGTCCTCACAGGAATCGTGCCGCAAGTACAATTGGCCGGGCGGCGCAATGGGGATCACAGCATCTGGATTTGTCAGCTCAATTTGGGTTTTATGAAATCCGGTTCTATCACTCGAATGTTCATAGCAGCCCTTTTTGATGTCAGAACTTAGAAAATGGCTGTTGTTGAGTTCAGCTTCCGACCAAGATAATGAGCCCGCCGGATCAAGACACTCCGGACCGAATTCATCAGGGCTCAGCGCTTCATCTGCAAACGCTGTGAGCGGCGACGTCAGTTCGCCGGTTAACATAATCCCGGAATCAAACAAAATATCGATCCCCACACGAATATCCGTCGGGTTTGTCTGCCCAGCCATTGACGCAAAGTAAATCGGCGAATCCGCTCGCCCGGCAGCAACTACCAGCGGATTCGAATCCTGATTAACATCGGAGTAGGTCTTAGTTTCGCGATAGGCGGCCAGATTCTCGGAGACGTTACTGCCGAGTACCGCAACATAGGGCGCGCCGCCATTATTCAGTCGCCGCTCGAGCTTGTACTCGAGCAACAATCGCACGGTCTCATCATCCGAGCGAAGGTCACAATACATCGCATCGGGCAGTGCGGCATGAACACCATAGTCGAGCGGAGAACATTTGTTTAACGTTTCAAATTGCACAATGCGACGGGAATACGCACCAGTCGATACAACTTCTTTAAATAAGCTGACGGTAACCGGGTAACCGGACTTTAGAATTTGCCCCAAATTTGCATATTGAGCATTCTGATAAATATCGGCGTCCCAAGTATTCAGCTGTAAACCAAGCCTTTGAAAACCGGCGTCGCCGGTACCGTCCGCGCCTGAGTACAAAGTCTGGAACTGCTGCGCCTGCGAGGGCAGAAAGTATCTTTGCCAATAATTGTAGGCTTCATCCTGAAAGAAATAATTACCATTAATGGTTGTCGCCGGACTCATAAAATCAACAATCAACGCGCCACCCGCGCCGAAGAGGTCACCGGGCAGATGCACCGGGCCGCCAGGCACACAATGGGACGCAGCACGGAGTGAAAGCTCTATGCAGGCAATCGGCTCAGGCTCGGGCGACACACTGCAACTACCTTGACTATCGGGATCGTAATCACCGTGGGCATAATGAGCTTGCGCCGCATTTTTGTTGACATTGATGCTATGGAAACCGGAATTGCTCTGGTGACACAGCGTCACTTTCTTATCGGAATTTTTATTGGCTTCCGCATAACCGCTGCCAATAAATATAAAGCTAAGAATTAATATCAAAGATAGTCGAAAGGTATACAAGCGCAGGCCCACTAATATTAAAAATCGGATATTAACGTCTGCCTTCGACTCTAGCTAGGCAACTAATAACGAAAATTCTAGTTGCAATCCTTTTATGTTTTACCTCGCTCCCTCGCACTAAGACTTCTCGGCGCGTTATTCCACCAAACTGCAACTGCTGGAGCCTTGCTGTACAGCACCGGCGAACTTCACACCGATCATTACGCCAGGCACAAAAAAGCCGGCGGGTTGCCCGGCCGGCTTAGATAACGCTTAGCGTTGCAAGTTACTTACCGCAGGAAGACTTCGCTGCAGCACGTTTTAGATCACTCTCTTCGCGCTTAGTGATCAGGCCTTGCTGCTCAAACTGCTTGGCAGCTTGAGAAACACACGACTGATACTGGCCGTGGTTACGCGAGGAATCGCAGGGGCAAAGATCAGCCACTGAACAACCGCTGCCATTAGTCACTTCGCCTTCATTCGAAGCGGGGCACTGATCATCGGCATTGCTAAGACCGTCACCATCAGCATCGCCCAGCGGACCATCATTGAGGTCCGGATCACACACATCACCGATGCCATCACCATCGCCGTCCGCCTGATCGGGATTGGCATCCGAAGGACAGTTATCGCTGTTATCTGCATTGGACACCCCATCGCCATCGACATCATCGGGGGTTGACTGCGCATCATCAGGGTTTGATCCCGCGGCGACCTCATCATCATTGCTTACACCATCGCCATCACGATCATCCGGGGTCGAGCTTGCGTCATCCGGGTTAGAACCAGCCGAAACTTCTTCCTCATCCGTATAGCCATCTCCATCAGTGTCCGTAGGACCTGCTGATGCAGAACAGGCTTCACTGCCGCCATTCAAATCAACTGTCACTTTACAATTAACACCGTTAGCGCAGGGATTTAGATGGAAGCCACGGAAATTCACCCACACGTTGTTCTCATCAAAAGTGACCCGCCATGCTTCCATCTGGTCATGATTAGTATCACCACCATTGACAGCGGCTGAGGTGATCGCCGGAATAGCATTATTCACGTCGCGAAAGTGGTAACCGTTGAATTCAGTGTTTGAATAATCCCCTCCCGGACGAATAATTTCGATAGCGATCGACGTATCACATAGGTCAACATCAACTGTCTGATTGCCTGGGGTGTACTCGGTCAGTTCCTTACCATCACCAACGGTGACAACGCGGGTAGAATTCAGATACAGCGAATTTTTGTTGGGGTACAACCATTGCACCTCGACTTGCTTACCATCCAGCAGAGGCGGCGCCGGTGGAATTGAGTTTGAACGACTCGGGCCCGTACCATCGCAGCCACCGTTGACCGTCATCCAAGCGCCAACGTGATTTTGTCCGCCACCCCAGTAAGTATAGGCATCAGCAACACTCGCCACGGCCACACCAGAATTCCCATAGGTGCCGTTAATACGGGTGAAATCGCCCACCCAAAAAGTATAATGCGTCGGTACCGCAGCTCCCGATTTGACTTCATCATAACGCCCCTCATATACAATATGATTTCCGTTACGATAGCTTGTACCTGAAGCACTAAACACACTCATCAATTGCGAATCCGAATAGCCGGCTAGCAGCGCCTCGATTTCCTCACGATTAGCATAGTGGTACTCAGCGCCCTGCTCGGCCATTTTCGCAACTTGCTGGCCATAAGACAGACTCGCAAAATTATTCGGGTAGGACGCGCCGGTGGGTAGTATACCGAGGGCACCGATATCTTTTACCCAGAGCACATTGGTATTCGTATCACAAACCGTGTCACCCAACGCGTCGCCATCTTGGACCAAAAGATCCGCGTGCGAGAGCGAAAAAGACATGCAAAGCAAAGCCAATTTGGCGGATAACGCGATGCTACGCGATAAACTCGCGGGCAACCGCTTAGCGCGGAAAAGACCGTTCATTCCCATCAGTACACTCCATACCATTCAATTTTGTTTGAAATATTTGTGTTGAATGGGAGAATACAAGAGCGGGCACGAACGGCAGGAACTACTCCCAAGCCGCGCACGGTAATAAAGACGAATGCCATTTGATATTCAGTAGTTATACCTAACTATCCAGAAGCACCCGCTTTCACTCCACTAATCGATTGAAGGGATGGTGGCAGTGAATTTACTCGTCGCCTGATTTTTACACAGCGTCATTGCCTAACGCTGAGCCATTAATCCCTAGCAGCACGGCTTTGAAGCTAGCCTGCTCGCTTCACCGACCCAAAAACCAACCCCCACCAACAAAACAACGAATCGTGATTGCACAATAGCTGCCCCGACAGTTTAGCTAACCCCCACCCACCCCCCTTGCAAGCATTACAAGAACTAAGCTCTTGCCCCGCTGCTGTTTTTGGCCCGCTTGCCTGCTTTCACGGCTTCCACCGCGTCCAGCCTTGCCTTGCATTGCCTCGATCTGCTTTGCTTTTCGTTCGGGCGTCCGTCGGTTGACCATATTGATTCTACAGACGCTAAAAATCCGCAATCCGGCGGGCTACAGCTATTTGGCTGGTGCCGACAAAACAGCAGGAAAGCCGTTTCGCACAGGCCTTAGACCTGCCCAACGGGTGAAGGCCAACGTTGGCCCGAATAAACGCGGGGCCGGCCCCGCCGAGGCATAAAAAAAGCGCCCCAATGGGGCGCTTACTAGATGGTGCGGAAGGCGGGACTTGAACCCGCACGAGCTATGCTCACTACCCCCTCAAGATAGCGTGTCTACCAATTCCACCACTCCCGCAATTCTGTTGTGTTTATTCCGGAAACTCTCCGGCTGCCGGCATGTCC
>JBFJYC010000214.1:0-5674 GCA_041622815.1 Spongiibacteraceae bacterium
CCTTCCGGCTGAGCTGCCGGAAGGTAATTCAAATCAGCGTAAAACCAGTTCCACCGGCATACCATCACGGGGTTTTGGTAGCGGAAAACTCTCCATGACGGGAGGCTTTTTGTGCTTGGACTGAAAATCGTACTTGAGCATAAACTTGTGCATAAAGCACTTATATTCCATCTGCGAAAAATGCATGCCGATACACTTATGCGCGCCGCCCCCAAAAGGGTGATACGCAAACGGGTGTTGCTTGTGTTCCGCCCGTTCCGGTGAAAATCGATCCGGGTCAAACTGATCCGGGTTGGTCCAATACTCCGGCATATGATGCGTAAATCGCGGCATAGCGTAAATCATGGTATGCGCCGGTACACGATACCCCCCCAACTCCACTTCACGAATAGTCCGGCGCGGCAGAATCGGCACCGACGGCCGGATGCGCTGCACTTCATTGAACACCATTTGCATATAGGGCACATCGCTGAGGTCGTCGTAGCTCAGCGCGTCCTTGCCTACCGCCAGGCATTCTTCATAAAGCTTTTGCTTAATTTCCGGGTGCCGGGCCAGATAATAAATCGTATGCGTGATAGCGGCAGTGGTTGTGTCGTGGGCGGCAAATAGAAGGAAGATCGCCTGATTGCTGATTTCCTCATCGCTGAACAAATTGCCTTCTTCATCACGCTCGCGGCAGAAGTGACTGAGCATATCCTGCCCGTCTTCCGCGCGCTTCTTCGGTACCAGCGCACGAAAATGATTCTGCAGCCACGCTTTCCCTTTGAATCCGCGATGCATGGCAAAGCCCGGCAAGTTTAGCGGCACCATATACATCTGACCCGCCACCGTATCGACAAAGGCCTTATTGAGCTGGTCCATACGCGGGCCGCGCTCGGTTTCGCCGATAAACACTTCTGCCGCCACTTCCAGCAGTACTTGCTTAATTAACTCAAAAAAAGACGCGGTATGCCCCACCTGGGATTCCCACTCACCTAAGGCGCGATCGTATATATCGTTGACCTGATGGGTATAAGACTTCAGCGACTCATTCTTAAAGGCCGTTTGCATAATACGGCGCTGATGTTTGTGGTGCTCGAAATCCTCCATGATCATACTGCCATCGAAGAACTTGGTGACCCGGTCCATAAAGCCCATCTTCGAAGAAAAATCCTTGCCGGTATCCAGAAACAGCTTTTGCATCAGATCCGGCCCGAGCAGCAATACGCCGCGGCCACCGATGGTATTCATCCGCGACACCGGGCCCCACTGCTCGTAGTGATTTTTCGCCCACTGAAAAGGGTCACTCAGAAATATCGGCGATTCACCGATTACCGGCCAGCCGTAAGTGCCCGGGATGTGATCGAGATCATCACAGTTCGGCTCGTGAATATAGTCGTCGTAATTGGTTACTGTCGGTGCCGCCATGGGATAAGCCTCGGTGCTGTCAATTAATATCTATTCTGGTATTTAACTATACTTCAGTATACAACCAACACGACGCAAATCGTAAATTGCGCTGTAGCTTCGTGGCCGGCGCCGGCCCCACCGCTAGGTATATTCACCTGCCAAAGCTGCACAGTTCACATTTCTAACCGATCAATTGTGATGCCCGTCACGACGACGCTGATCTCGCCGCGAATCAGAGACTGCGATTGCTTATTCTTCACGCATCAACGCAGAGAGCGGCACCATGAGCAAATATCTTTTCAGCATCATCATCATCAGCTTCGGGCTCGCATCGCCGGCGATGGGCAAAGAGCAGCCCAGCGCGTTTTGGAAAGCGATGTCAGCGATCAAGCAAGTGGTGAAGCCGGATGCGAATAACTTCGATGCCGATGTCTGGAGCCGTAACCGCTACCTGAACGAGCGTGGCATCGCGGTCACCAACCGCAACCTCACCGACCTGACCTTTCCGGCAAGTGATAGCGCCGAGATACAAATCGGTCGCGACGGCGTTAAATTTCTGCAGCGCTTCTAAGCAGCCCTGAGTTTCTAAACAAGCTCTGACCTAGCGCGGCGTCAGCATCTTTATCACACCGCTGCTACTCAATACCGCCCGTTCACCGGCATAGATCGTAGCGCGGGCAAACACCAAAGACTTACCTTTGCGCAGAACTTCCGCCTCACCCCGCAGCCACTCGCCGGCATGGGCCGCACTCAAAAATTCGTTGTTACAGCTCACCGTCACGCAGGGGTTCAAGTCCCGCCCCACCGCCGCCACGCATAAATTGTAGTCGGCAAACATCATCAACATGCCGCCGTGCACGCTGCCCTGCATATTGCAGTTGTGCGGCTTTACCTCGAATAAAGTTTCCAGCCCCGAACTTATGTGGCGATAGAAAAACGGGCCGTTGGCATCTTCCGCCGGATCGTCGGGCCAGAATTCAAACCCTTCGGGTATCGCGACACCGTCATCATTCTTTACAAGCTTCAAGAATCATCTCTCCTTAAGTCAATATCAGGCTTGCAGGGAGCGCGCCGACGCCGGCACCCAGCGCATCGAGTGTACCCGCCAGAATAGAATCGAAACCTTGATCGAGTAATCCAGCAACAATGTTGCATATAACCAGGTTACCGGCCATTTCAGCGCCATCAGAATCCCGGCCAACACCAGGCGCGTGCCGAGCCCGCTGAAAGATGAAAGCAGCGGAAAGCGGGTATCACCGGCACCGCGCAAACCGCCGCTGAGCGCACTCTCCACCGCCGCCAACGGCAGTATTGCGGCCAGTATCAACAGAAACGGAATCGCGACTTCCACTACATCGGGGTCGGCGGCCATAAACTCTGCCAATGGTCGCGCCAACAAGGCCAATATGACTGCCAGAACACTCAGCACAGCGCAGCTCAGTTTCGCTGTATTAGCCATCGCCCGCCGTGCGCCGGCCACGTCTCCGGCTCCGATACACTGGCCGGTCAGCGCCGCATTGGCAATACCAAAACCAAAACCGATCACCACAACAACGGACAGCAGTGACAGCGCAACACCGAATGCGGCGAATTCATTGGTGCCGTAATTTGCGACGAAGCGCATAAAAACGATCAGACTGCCGTGGATGACGAATTGCTCCAGCGTCGCCGGCAACCCGACACGGATAATTTCACGCCAATCCGCGAACGAGACACGGGGATGATGCCCGGCGGTGAGCAGATAACGGTTGCGGCGCCAGCGCAGTATCATCGTCGAAAATGCTAATAAGGGCGCAATGCCGCCGCCGAGCGCGATACCGACAACACCCAGTGCAGGCATCCCCAGCAGCCCTCGCGCCAACACCAGACACAGCCCGATATTCAGCACCGTGCTGGCCAGCGTGTAGTTCATCGGTGTGCGCGTATCACCGGCGGCACGAAACGCCGAGTTCAACACATTGGAGACAGCAAAAATGATATTGAACAGCAGTAGAATACGCAGGAATTGAATCAGCATCTCACGGGCCTCGCCGGTGAGGCCCATCGCCGTTGCTATTTCAGGCGCGAACAATTCGCCGATGCCGGTAAACAGCATTGCCAATGCGGTGGCAAAATAGAGCGACTGCCAAGTCCAGCGCGATGCGCCCGCCTGATCGCCTTTGCCCCAGCTCTGCGCGACCAGCGCCGTGGTGGCGATGGCCAGCCCCATCACGATTGCCTGTATCAGCACAAAAACCCGGTGCCCCGAGGTTACCGCGGCGATACCCTCAGCCCCGAGAAATGAGACGATTTTTACGTAGCTGAGGCCGACACTGGCAATCAACATATTGGTGATCACCGTCGGCCACGCCAGCCGCCAGATACGGCCGTAGCTGACGTCGAGCGGTTTGTGAGGCTTGTCGGCAGTAATCAGCGTGCCGCCATGCGGATACCGCCGTCGAGGCGCACACACTCACCATTCATATAACTGTTCTCGACCATACTTCTGGCGAGTTGCGCGATCTCCTCGGGCTTGCCCAGACGCTTCGGAAACTGCACCTGCTCCACCAGGGATGCACGCACTTTCTCTGAAGCAGACAACATCAACGGCGTGCCGATCATGCCGGGCACAATGGTATTACAGCGAATGCCCAGCGGCGCGAGGTCTCTGGCGATAACCAGATTCATGCCAATCACACCACCTTTGCTGGCGCTATAGGCGACCTGTCCTATCTGCCCTTCATAGCCGGCAGCAGATGCGGTATTGATAATCACACCGCGCTCGCCATCTTCAGTCACCGGCTCGTTCTGCGCCATTTTCTCGGCCACCAGCCGCACCACATTAAAGGTACCGACCAGATTGATGTCGATCACCGTCTTAAAGTAATCCAAGGGATGCGGGCCGTTTTTGGTGCTATAGGTTTTTAACGCACTGCCGATGCCGGCGAAATTGCAGCAAATATGAATCGCGCCCTGCCGCTCTGCGACCGTATTGATCGCCGCCTGAACAGCTGCTTCGTCAGCCACATTCAGCTGATACGCGTCGATACGATCTCCCAACCGCTCTTTCAGAGAATTTATCGCGTCCTGATTAAAGTCAAACACGCTGACCCGCGCTCCGGCGTCGAGAAAGTTTTGCACCGTCGCCTTGCCCAGACCCGAAGCGCCGCCCGTAATAATCGCTACTTTGCCTTTAAGTTCCATTTCTCCTGCCCGAATATGCAATATGACCGCGGCGCAGCTTACAGCAAGCGCGGTAGCGGAACGAGCCACACCATGATGGCCGACAGCGAAGACCCGCCGCCCGAAGTTGGCCAAAAGCGCAGGCGGCCGGGACTAACATAATCGGCCAAAACGACAAACCGCCTCTTGCCTTGATCTTGCTCCAGGTATAAGATTAAAAACGTAAATTAGTCACTTAAATCTACGTGGCAATACATATCTTGCTACGTATAATCATTGGCAAGTTCAAAGGATCAGCCTCTTACAAGATATTCGGAAATATAAAGATAACGGCCGGCATCGGATGCCCGTCCGGCTTGACAGGGCCGGTGACTAACCAGTTGCAGTACAGAGGGCACATTTGATGGGGATTATAGGATCAGACGGCCGGATTGATGAAGCCCGGCGCCGCGCGCTGATAGAATCGCTGCAGCTCCACGAGCCAGGTGATGATCTTCGCTTTAACTCTGTGCTGAAGATGCTCGCCACCGCGATGCAAATACCGACCGCGGTATTCGCAATTGCGGACAACAACCGCCAAATTATCAAAGGTCACTTCGGCATGACCACTGACATCACCGCACCGAGTGATATCTCGGTTTGTGTGCATGCGGTACTCAGATCCGGCAGCCTCATCGTTGTTCCCGATGCCCGCCGCGATCCGCGCTTCACCGAAAACCCGTTGGTTTCCGGCAGGCCGGAAATCGGCTTCTACGCCGGCGTGGTTGTGCGCGCGCACGGTAATATTCCGGTCGGGACTATTTGTATTGTTGATTATCACGCGCGCGAACTCAGCACCGAAGAGTTGAGCTTTTTGCTGAGCGCACGGGATACCCTCGAAGAGTTAATTGCGCTGCGACTCGAAGTCGGTCGCGACCACCTCACCGGCCTGTTCAACCGCCGTCATTTCGACGAAATTTATGCCCGCGAGTGGCGCCGCGCCAGCCGCAACCTCGCACCGCTGGGCCTGCTGATAATCGATGCGGACCATTTCAAAAAATACAACGATATCTACGGCCATCAGGCCGGTGATCAGTGTCTTTGCCAGTTAGCCGAAGCCCTGCGTATTGGTACCCACCGTGCC
>JBFJYC010000215.1:0-5662 GCA_041622815.1 Spongiibacteraceae bacterium
CTTCTTCTGACAGGCCAGCTTCGAGCCCGCGCAGACCTAGCTTGGGAAGCTCCAGACTTTCAAATGAGAACATATTGTAACCTTTTGATATTTATATCTATTTTCTGTTTTTCAAGGCGCAGCGGCCAGAATCAGAATGGCATTGTGCCCCAGCCGGAACATTCCGGCCTGTCTCAGAGAGCAAATCAGTTGTCGGGGAGAGTCGCGCGGTACTTACTGGGGGCGCTGCCGGTCCAGCGCCGGAAAGCGCGAGTGAAATTACTCGCATCGGCGAAGCCGAGCAGATAGGCGATCTCGGTGATGGATAAATGACTTTGGGTCATATATCCAAGTGCCAGATCGCGGCGGCACTCTTCGAGTAATGCCTGAAAGCTGCAATCAGCCGCTGCCAGCTTCATCTGCATAGAACGGGTGCTCATACCCAGTTCACCGGCAACCAGGCTTTTGGTCACCGCGCCGGAGGAGAGCTCGCGAACAATGAGACGACGCACCCGTGTCACGGTATCGGTCTTGTCGAGCTTGTCCTGATAATCCATCACGATGCGATCATGATGGCGGGCGAGCTCTTCACTGGCGGCGGGCAGGCGTCGATCCATCAGCTCACCGGAAATACCGATTTGGGCACTGTCACAGTCAAACCGCACATCGCAGCCAAAGAAATCAATATACGGTTGCGGTCCCGGTGCCGGGCACGGTCGCCTGAAGTTGATAAATGCCGGGCGCAATGGCTTCTGGTACACCATGCGCATAAAGCGAAACATCGCCGTCGCCCAAACATCCTCGGCTTCGGGGCAGGCCTGCTGTTTTATCTCTGCGGCGCACAGAACGGACACACCGTCGCGATCAAAATGTGTGAACTCAGCATTCTGCGAGGCGATGCGGTAGTACTTTTCAATACGCTGGAAAAAATCACGCAATGTGGTGCTGGAAAGCAAGCCGTAGCCCAACGCGTGAAAATGGCCGGGCTGAAAACCTTTGCCTATCTCGATGCCAAGATAGGGGTCTCCGGTCAGCCCGATAGCGATCTCAAATAATTTGCTGACCGCCTCGCTGGAAATCCGTGACAGCGGATCCGTGCTTTCTGCCAGCGTGACCCCGGCCTGATCAAATACCACCCTGTAGTCGATGCCGCGCTCTTCGAGCACATTCGCAAAGACCTGCGCGTAACCGCCGATAGTTGTGGGTGCTGTCATACGGCGCAGTTTACTCTCGCGCAATCGCGCAGGTATAGCAGGATTTGAGGTGAAATCAGCGACAGCGGTGGCTGTCGCCGGAGGCTTACTTATTGGAACCGATGGTCTTGCGGATTTTTTGCAGGGTGAGCAGCTGCGCAGAGGCGGCAGCGAGTTGTGCGGCAGCACGGCCATAGTCGAAGTCGCCGGACTGATTGGCCATTGCGGCCTCGGCGGCTTTCTGGGCTTCCAGCGCCTGGGCTTCATCGATGTCATCGGCGCGCATTGCGGTGTCTGCCAGAATGCTGATCACGCCGCGCTGAACTTCCAGATAACCACCGGAAACGTAGTAGATTTCTTCCTCGCCATCCTGCTTGATTACCCGTACCGGACCCGGCTCCAGCGAGGTCAGCAACGGCGCGTGGCCATAGCTGACACCGATATCACCGAGGGTACCGTGTGCGATTACCATCTCTGCCAGCCCGGAAAAAATCTCTTCCTCCGCGCTGACGATGTCACAATGAATTGTCATAGCCATAATGCTTTCTCTGGGTTTGCGCTAGGACCTTAGCCCTTCTTCATCTTCGCAGCTTTTTCCAAAGCTTCGTCGATGGTGCCAACCATATAGAACGCCTGTTCCGGCACGTCATCATATTCGCCGTCGATCAAGCCTTTGAAGCCGCGGATAGTATCTTTCAACGACACGTACTTACCAGGCGAACCGGTAAACACTTCAGCAACATGGAAAGGCTGTGACAGGAAGCGCTCGATCTTACGTGCGCGCTCAACCGCCTGCTTATCTTCTTCGGACAATTCGTCCATACCGAGAATGGCGATGATGTCTTTCAGCTCTTTGTAGCGCTGCAGAACCGTCTGCACACCGCGGGCCACTTCGTAGTGCTCCTGACCGATGATCAGCGGATCCAGCTGACGCGACGTAGAATCCAACGGATCAACCGCAGGGTAAATACCTTTCGCTGCGATATCACGGCTCAATACGACGGTTGAGTCGAGGTGAGCAAACGTGGTTGCCGGTGACGGGTCGGTCAAGTCATCCGCCGGTACGTAGACCGCCTGAATAGATGTGATAGAACCGGTCTTGGTAGAAGTAATGCGCTCCTGCAACAAGCCCATTTCTTCAGCCAGTGTCGGCTGATAACCAACCGCTGAAGGCATACGGCCCAGCAGTGCTGATACTTCGGTACCGGCGAGTGTGTAACGATAGATGTTGTCGACAAACAACAGTACGTCACGGCCTTCGTCACGGAACTTCTCAGCCATAGTCAGGCCGGTCAGTGCAACACGGAGACGGTTACCGGGCGGCTCATTCATCTGGCCGTAAACCATCGCTACTTTCGATTTGTCGAACTGCTCAACGTTTACAACGCCGGCTTCCTGCATTTCGTGATAAAAGTCATTACCTTCACGGGTCCGCTCACCAACTCCTGCGAATACCGACAAGCCGCTGTGCTCGGTCGCGATGTTGTTGATCAATTCCATCATGTTAACGGTCTTACCAACACCGGCACCGCCGAACAGACCAACTTTACCGCCCTTCGCAAACGGGCAGACCAGATCGATAACTTTGATACCGGTTTCAAGCAGCTCTTCACTGGCAGCCAGTTCATCGTAGGCCGGGGCCTTGCGGTGAATCTGCATGTTTTCTTCTGCGCCGATCGGGCCACACTCGTCGATCGGGTTGCCGAGTACGTCCATGATGCGGCCAAGCGTCGCGGTACCTACCGGCACTTTGATCGGCTCTTTGGTATTGCTCACATCGAGGCCGCGGCTCAGGCCTTCTGATGAACCCAGTGCAATCGTGCGTACCACGCCGTCGCCGAGCTGCTGCTGGACTTCCAGCGTCAGTTCCTTCTCGGTAACAACCAGTGCGTCATAGATACTAGGCACTGCATCGCGCGGAAATTCCACGTCGATAACCGCGCCGATAATTTGAACGATACGTCCGCTGCTCATTGTTCGATTTCCTCTTTACAAAATTCGGTCTGTAAAATGCTTCATTGCCTGCCGGTACTTACTGTACCGCCGCGGCGCCACCTACAATTTCTGACAATTCCTGGGTAATCGCCGCCTGCCGTGCCTTGTTATAAACCAACTGCAAGCCGTCAATAATGTCACCGGCATTGTCGGTAGCATTCTTCATTGCGATCATCCGCGCAGCCTGCTCACATGCGCCGTTTTCAACCAACGCCTGATAAACCTGTGATTCCACATAGCGGGTCAGCAGGCCTTCCAGCAGTTCTTCTGCATCCGGCTCGTACAGATAGTCCCAGTGATGCGACAAGGCTTCATCATCCGACGGCGGCAGCGGCAGCAACTGCTCTACCGTCGGCGCCTGAGTCATCGTGTTAACAAATTTGTTACCGACCAAAAACAGACGGTCGATTTTGCCTTCTGCGTAATCGTCGAGCATCACCTTGACGCTACCGATCAGCTTGGCAACGGATACGTTCTCACCGAGGTCGCGCACCGCTGCGCGAACGTTGCCGCCATGGCTCTGAAAAAACGCACCGGCCTTGGCACCGACCAGACAATGGCTGACACCGATATCTTTATCTGCAAACTGCTTCATGCTCTTAACAACGGCTTTGAACAGGTTAATGTTCAGGCCACCGCATAAACCACGGTCGGTTGAAACAACAATGAAACCGACATTGCGAACTTCACGCTCTTCCAGATAGTGGTGCTTGTACTCCGGGTTCGCTTTTGCAATATGACCTACCACCGAGCGAATACGCGTGGCATAGGGCTTGCCCAGCTGCATACGGTCCTGGGCCTTGCGCATTTTGCTCGCGGCCACCATTTCCATTGCACTGGTAATTTTCTGCGTACTCTTGATAGACGATATCTGAGTACGGATTTCCTTGGCACCTGCCATATTAGGTTCTCCGGGCGCTCGTTATCGATCTACCAGGTTTGGGTCGACTTAAACTTTTCCATCAGCTCTTTGAAGCTGGCTTCGAGTTCGTCGTTCCAGTTACCACCGGATTCCAGAATCTTATCCATAACGGCTTTGTATTCACTGTTGGCGAATGACAACAAAGATGCTTCAAAATCGAGCACCTTATTGACTTCGACGTCTTTCAAGAAACCTTCGTTCGCAGCAAACAGTACCAGACCCATTTCAGCAATGTTCTGCGGTTCGTACTGGCGCTGCTTCATCAGTTCAGTAACGCGCTCTCCTTCATCCAACTGCGCCTTGGTGGCCTCGTCGAGGTCAGAAGCAAACTGCGAGAAGGCTGCCAGTTCACGGTACTGGGCGAGGGCGGTACGAATACCACCGGACAGCTTCTTGATGATTTTGGTCTGTGCCGCACCACCAACCCGCGATACCGAGATACCGGCGTTCATCGCCGGACGGATACCGGCGTTAAACATATCGGATTCGTGGAAGATCTGGCCATCGGTGATCGAGATCACGTTGGTCGGTACGAAGGCGGATACGTCACCGGCCTGGGTTTCGATAACCGGCAACGCGGTCAATGAACCGGTTTTGCCTTTAACTTCACCATTGGTGAATTTCTCAACGTAGGCTTCTGATACGCGTGATGCACGCTCGAGCAGACGTGAGTGCAGGTAGAAAACATCACCGGGGTACGCTTCACGACCCGGCGGACGACGCAGCAGCAATGAAATCTGGCGGTAAGCCCAGGCCTGCTTGGTCAAATCATCATAAATAATCAATGCGTCCTGACCGCGGTCACGGTAGTACTCACCGATGGAGCAACCGGCAAACGGTGCCAGAAACTGCATCGCTGCAGGGTCAGAAGCTGTCGCGGCAACCACAACGGTGTGATCCATTGCGCCATGTTCTTCGAGTTTGCGCACAACTGCGGCAACCGAAGAGGCCTTCTGGCCAATCGCAACGTAGATACATTTAATGCCTGAATCTTTCTGGTTGATGATGGCATCAACCGCAACAGCCGTTTTACCAATCTGGCGGTCACCGATTATCAATTCGCGCTGGCCGCGACCGATGGGCACCATTGCGTCGATGGCTTTCAGACCGATCTGCACCGGCTGGTCAACCGACTTACGCCAGATAACACCCGGTGCTACTTTTTCGATCGGGTCGGTCATCTTTGCGTTGATCGGGCCCTTGCCGTCAATCGGCGTACCCAGTGCGTTAACAACCCGGCCTTCGAGCTCCGGGCCTACCGGCACTTCGAGAATACGGCCGGTACACTTACAGGTCTGGCCTTCGGCAACACCCATATAGTCGCCGAGAACAACCGCACCGACAGAATCACGCTCAAGGTTGAGGGCCATGCCGTATCGGCCGCCTTCAAACTCGATCATTTCACCGTACATAACGTCGGTAAGACCGTGGATACGAACGATACCGTCGGAAACCGATACCACGGTTCCTTCGTTGCTCGCTTCAGACGAAACATCCAGCTGCTCAATACGCTGCTTGATGATGTCGCTGATTTCCGATGGATTCAGTTGCTGCATGCTCTGTTCCTCAATAA
>JBFJYC010000216.1:0-5628 GCA_041622815.1 Spongiibacteraceae bacterium
CCGCCTGTGGTGATGGGGAAGTAGATGCTTCTCACGGCGCAGAGTTCTTAACGAGCACAGCAGCCCCTGCACCGCGGGCGGCGCAGGATAGCGCGACCAGCATCGCTGAAGGTTTTCGGGGCTCTGAGGATGGCCGGGTTTTCACCATAGCGCCAGGGCCTGAGGCGACCCAGCAGATGCTGGACGCGATGGTGCAATTGTTGCCGGGCGATGTGCTGGAATTCGAATGCGGTTTTTTTGAGTTGGACAGAGGCTTATTGCTGCAGGCGACCGAAGATATCGTGGTTCGCGGATGTGGCATGAACGAAACGATGCTGTCGTTTCGCAATTCGGTGAATGCCACCGGCATTGAAGCCAATTTCGTTCGCGGCATTGCCATTGAGGACCTGACGACACTCGATACCCCGGGCGATGGCATCAAATTTGTTGGTGTGAAGTGGGGCAGCGCGAGGAACGTGCGCACCATGTGGTCCGGAGGGGTGTGCCGGGAAGAGGGCGTCGGCTGTATTGACGCCAGCGACTTCAAAGAACGCATACAGGTCAGTTGCACGAAGCCGCCGATGAATGAGGGCGATCCGGCCCCGGACTATGTGCCCAGTCGTGAGTCGGGGCGTTACGGTATATACCCGGTGAACTCGGAAAACGTGGTAGTCGAAGGCGTTGAATCAGTGGGTGCATCGGATGCCGGTATTTACACCGGGCAGATGCGCAACAGTATTATTCGCAACAGCCGTGCCATCTATAACGTGTTCGGATTTGAAATTGAAAACGTACAAGCTGCGGAGTACGACAACAATCTGGCTGAGTGTAACACCGCCGCCTATCTGATTTACGATTTGGAGAATTTGGGCTGGTACGGTGACCGTACCGTGATGCGTAACAATGTTGCGTGGAACAACAACACCTACAACTTCGCACCGCCGCATACGCTGGTTGGTCGGGTGCCCCGTGGCACCGGCATGATTACGCTGGGCTACGACCGTATTGAGGCCTACAACAACCGGTTTACCGACCACAGTACTGCCAGTGTGCTGTATGTCAGCTATGCGCTGATAGACGGTAAAGGCGGCACAGCTGACCGGCGCCTGGACCAATACAGCGAAGGGGTTCACATCTATAACAACACTTTTGAGAACTCCGGCTATGACCCCGGCGCACCTGCTATTAGTGACATCCTCGGCGGCCATACCGCGAAGCTGTTACCTATTTTGGTGGCGTACAAAAACCCTGAAAAACCCCGCAAGGGCGCCCACGTCGTGTGGGACGGCATGCTGGATGACTTAGACGCTGACTGCCCCTGGCCAAAAGACAATGATGGCAATCCGGTGGCGGCAAATGAACTGGGCCGCCCGGTTATGGGCAATCAGCATCCAAACCCGGACTGTACCTACAACGCTTACAAATTTGATGAAGCGGGCGATCGCAAAATGCCGCAGTGGGGTGCTTGTATTCACGACAATGAGTACTCGCCCGAGTCAACGCGTTATATGAACCTGAACGGCAATCGTGGTTTCGAATTGCCGATGGCCTTGATGGAAAAAGATTGGGGTATTTTCAAGCCCTCGCGGTTGTTCGACGCCATCGGCGCCCTGTTCGATATGGATGCCAGTACGGATCTGGCGGAATTAGATTGTCAGGCCCGCTATGGAAAATTGCTGCCGCCTTTAAAGCCGGTGGTTATTCCTCCGTTCGAGCGCAGTGGCGAATTTGATCCCGCACCCGCCGATGAGGTCATTGCCCGTTTGTGCGTTAATCAGGGCGCCGACCGCATCAATTGGTCAGCGCTGGAGCGTGTAAATTGTCCGGACCTGGCGGACTACAATTTGTTCGCCGACGATCAGGATCCGCGCAGCATGCCGAATGAGCGCGGCGTGCCTTACGCGTTGAATAGCAAGCTGTTTTCAGATTACGCGGTAAAATACCGGGTACTGTTTGTGCCGCCCGGGAAGCAGATCGAATACCGGGACCGGGCCAGCCACGGTGATAACGCCAATCTGCTGTTTCCGGCGGGCACGGTGATTGCCAAAACCTTCGCCCATGCCAATGAGCCGGAAAACACCGAGCATGTGATCGAAACACGCCTGTTGATCAAGCGGGTCAACAGCAAGGGCAATGTGTTCTGGCGCGGTCTTCCCTACGTTTGGAAAACGGACGACAACGGCAAGGCCGTGGCAAAGCTGGCTATGGGTGGCTTAACCACAGCCGCAAGCTGGCATTTTACCGATAGTGAAAGTGGCGTACTGCAGGTTGGCCAGACCGATCGTTATCTGGTGCCCGACGCGAATACCTGCGTCAATTGCCACGGTAACGACGACCGGCCCGCCGGTGCCGCACCCATAGGGCCTAAGGTTCGGCATCTCAATCGCACGTACAAGCCTGAAACTGCCTTTATGAGCGGCGAAGGGCAGGCGGCATTTCCGGCGCAGAACCAGTTGCAGTATTGGGTGGATAAGGGCCTGCTGCGCGGTGCGCCCGCGTTTGAAATCGACAACGTTACCAAGATCGCAAGCAACGTTGAACATGTGCCGCGCTGGAATGTGCCGGGTGATTCCGGCCACCCCGCAGATAGCGATGAAGATATTGAGGCGCGGCTTCGCGGCTATATGGAAATTAATTGCCAGCATTGCCACAACCCCCACGGCACGGCAAAAAATACCGGGTTCTTTCTCGATGTGTTCCGCGACGTGAATGCCACCTACGGCATTTGTAAGCCGCCGACAGCGGCAGGGCATTCCGGCACCTGCGGCCGCGAAGCGGTCATTGTGCCCGGCAAGTCGGAAGCATCCATTCTGGATTGCCGCGTTGCGCATCCGCAGGCCGGTGAGGCCTATGACCCGGCACGCGCGATGCCGTCGGTGGCGCGAACCGTCATGCACGATGAAGCGGTTGCGCTAATGCGTCGGTGGATTGATACCGTGGTTGATGCTGATTACGAGAATGGAACTGCCTGCCTGTAATCGGTAGGGAAGGCCTTTCCCCTTTATAGCGGCAGAGTATTCGTTAGCTATTCCTTTGCGGAGAATATTGCTGCTATTCTCCGCACTATATGCGGAGATAATCGTTGTCCATGCGGAGAATACGGGCCATAATCTCCGCATAAGGTGCGGAGATTATGAGCGAATATATTCACGAACTTCCAGATTGGCCCCATTTCGCCTTCGATGAAGGCCTCATCACTGACAAGTTGCCGTTCATTACCCGTAAGCAGGGGCGGTTGCTTGGCCGGATGGAGGCCCTTGGCTTTGAACTGCAACAGGAAGCGGAGCTTCATACCCTGACCGAGGACGTTCTGCGTTCCAGTGAGATAGAGGGCGAAATCCTCGACAAAGAACAGGTTCGCTCTTCTATTGCCCGCAGGCTGGGTATGGATGTTCCGGGTCTCGTTAAATCTGACCACACAGTCGAAGGTGTGGTTGAAACGATGCTGGACGCTACGCGCAACTTCGACAAGCCACTAACAGAAGAGCGTCTATTCGGATGGCACGCGGCCTTGTTTCCGACAGAACGCAGCGGAATGCACAAGATCACAGTAGGCGATTGGCGGCCAGCCGAAGGCGGGGCTATGCAGGTTGTTTCCGGCCCCATAGGACGTGAGAAAGTGCATTTTGAAGCGCCTGCGGCAGATCGCTTGCCCGCGGAGATGAAGCAATTTCTGGAATGGTTTGAGGCACCATACAAGGGCGACCTGAACATCAAGGCGGGTATAGCCCATTTATGGTTCGTAACCATCCACCCTTTTGAAGATGGCAATGGCCGGATAGCAAGGGCGCTTGCCGATATGCTTCTCGCGCGAGCAGAAGCAAGTCCACACCGTTTCTACAGCATGTCTTCCCAGATACAGCGAGAACATAAGTCTTATTACGATATTCTGGAGAAAACCCAGAAAGGCACGCTGGAGATTACCTCGTGGATGTTGTGGTTTTTCGATAATTTAGAGCGGGCTATCGAGGGCGCGGAAGAAATCTCCGCCAAGGTTTTACAAAAAGCCCGTTTCTGGTCTGACAATGCCACCCGGAAATTTAACGAGCGACAGCACAAAATTCTTAACCGTCTGCTCGATGGGTTTGTTGGGGAGCTGACATCTTCCAAGTGGGCAAAAATCTGTAAATGCTCTCAAGACACTGCATCAAGGGATATCAACGATTTGATCGAGCGCGGCATTCTCTATAAAGAGCCCGGCGGTGGCCGCAGTACGAGTTATGGTTTAATAAAATCAAAATAATTTTGCAGGTTTCCCGCCGAAATCATCAGCTACGCCGTCTGGCTGTAACATCGATTTAATCTCAGTCACCGAGATATCGAAGATTTACTCGCTGCCGGTTACGGCGATACATTTTGCCGTATGAGTTACTGGGGTTGGTGGATGTCGTTGATAGAGTGTGTGATGAAGGGTCACGCAAAACTCCCGCACTGACAATCCTGAAACGAAAAACGGCCTAGCGCTATTAACGCTAAGCCATTGATTTTACTGCAATAAAATTGGTAGCGGGGGCAGGATTTGAACCTACGACCTTCGGGTTATGAGCCCGACGAGCTACCAGACTGCTCCACCCCGCATCAGAGGCGCGGAATGATAGCTAGGTTAAATTGAATTTACAAGGGGGTTCAGCTGAAGGCGAGAATGCAGTAAGCCATCAGCGTCGACGGGAACATGCCGAGCAGAATCAGGCTCAGGCTGTTGGCGCCGAGCAGCACGCGCACGTCGAGCGCTTGCTTGATCGTCGTCTGCTGACCCGCCGCCGGCTGGTCGAAATACATGACCTTGACGATCCGGAGGTAATAGAACAGACCGACGACCGTAAACAGCACCGCGACGACCGCGAGCCAGACCGCGCCGATCGCGATCACCGCCTGCAGCACGACCAGCTTGGCGTAGAAACCGACCAGCGGCGGCACCCCGGCCATCGAGAACATCGCCAGCGCGAGCAGCGCCGCGTACCACGGGTTCGAATCGTTGAGCCCCGACAGGTCGGCGATGTTCTCGGCTTCGAAACCCTTGCGGTTCAACATGATCAGCACGCCGAAGGCGACCGCGGCAGTGATAGCGTAGGTGATTGTGTAGAACATCGACGCGGCGTAACCGGCGGGGGTCGCGGCGAGCAGGCCGAGCAGGATGAAACCGACGTGCGAAATCGTCGAGTAGGCCAGCATGCGCTTGAAATTGGTCTGCGCGATCGCGATGACGTTACCGATCCCGAGAGACGCGACCGCGAGCGCGGTCAGCATCAGCGACCAGTCGAGCCGCAAATCGCCGAGCCCGTCGACCAGCAGCCGGATCGCCATCGCGAAGCCGGCGATCTTCGGCGCCGTGCCGATAAACAGCGTCACCGAGGTCGGCGCGCCCTGGTAGATGTCGGGCAGCCACATGTGAAAAGGCACCGCGCCGAGCTTGAAGGCGAGGCCGACGACGATGAAGGTCAGCGCGAAACCGGGCGCGACCGGGTTTTGCTCAAGCTGCAGCGCGACCGAATCGGCGACCTCGTTCAGGTCGAGCGTGCCGGTGATGCCGTAGAAGATCGAGATGCCGTACAGCAGCAGGCCCGAGGCCATCGCGCCGAGGACGAAGTATTTCATCGCCGATTCCGACGCGATAAGCGAGTTGCGGTTGAACGCGACCATCGCGTAGAG
>JBFJYC010000217.1:0-5620 GCA_041622815.1 Spongiibacteraceae bacterium
CTGCCTGAACTAACTGCCTGAATCAAGGGCATCGCCGGGAGCAGTGCCTTTTAAGTTCAGTTACCTAGCACATTGGTTTGCGCTTTCTTGGCTGCCTTCTGGGCTTTCTTCTCTTTTGCCGTTAACAGCGGCTTCTTCTTAGTATTTTTCTTACTGTCTTGCCCTTTGCTCATAATAATTACCACCTGTTCTGTTGTCATAAACCCAAGGCTAGTTTGAGCGAACCGAAGGACTGTTGTTAGCACTGGCTTCCGGCTAAACAATCACGCCAATGCAAAACAGTCCGAGTATGCTCCTATGGGCGGTTTTTAGATACGAAATGCTTATACGCGTATTTTATATGCGAAGCTGCCCGTTCATCGCATTTAACAAGGAGTCGCAATGACGGATTTACTCGCTGAATTTCCGTATCTATTAGTCCCGGTAATCTTTTTCGCGAGAGTAGCTGACGTTTCACTTGGCACATTCAGGACAATTGTTGTGTTTCGTGGCCACAAAATCATGGCCTCGGTGATTGGCTTCTTTGAAATCTTAACCTGGCTGGTTGCGGCGGCTCAGGTTCTGACAAACCTTGACCAGTGGTATCTGGCATTGGCGTATGCCAGCGGTTTTGCTGTCGGCAACTACGTTGGCATTTCGATTGAAAGCCGCTTTGCCATCGGCAATGAACTGATCCGCTGCATATCATTCAATCGTGATGTTCTGGCAGAAAAGCTACGTGAAGCCGGCTTTAAGGTAGTTTCATTCGACGGCGATATGGGCGACGCCCACCCGGTTGAACTGCTGCTCATTATTGAGAAAAGGCGCAACGTGCCCTCACTTATCCGCTTGATTAAAGAACTGGATCAGACAGCAATTTACTCGGTTTCTGACGTGAAAAGCGTATACGAAGGCCCTGATCTACTGCCCCGGCGTCACTTTCTGCCTGGCTCATTCAGCTAGTCGATAATACTGCCGATGGTGCGGCCATTAGCTCCGGCCAAATTCAGTTCGAGCTCCAAGTCACTAACTAGCGTATGATAGGCCACTAGGAACTTCGTTCCGATTCTCTCCCGGGATCAAACTCCCGACAGTTCATCGGCTATTTACAACTTCCCCCTAGCTTTACGGCTCAGGGAGTCTCTGTTCGCGACTCATTTTTACGTCGCGCGGACTCCTGTGCGCCCCGGAAACCCCTTGAGACGATTCAAATGGCCAACCACAATATTCGATTGATGAAAGACTCCGGCGTTACACCGGAAAGTAAAACAAACACATGAGTGTTGGTGATACTGAAGTCAGGCAGCCCGCCATTCTTTCCTATGTAAAAGACCTGCCTAATTTATGCTCGCTAGCAGGGCTGGCCTGCACCGTGCTCGCCATCTACTTCAGCGTTCTAGGCGTCTACTACGCCGCGATGATCGGTATGGTTTGGGCGGTCGCATTCGATTGGGCCGACGGCCTGATTGCAAGAAAGATGAAGAGCCGGGTAAAAACTGACCAGCAATTCGGCGGCCAGCTCGACGTTCTGATTGACATCGTGAGCTATGGCGTCACACCGGCAATTCTGTTACTCAGCTATGGCAATTATGGCGCGATGTATCTGGCGGGTGCTTTCTTTGTGCTTGCGACCAGTGCTTTACGCCTCAGCTACTTTTCGACATTTGGCCTTTCGGGCGGATCGAAATACACAGGGTTAGCGCTGGACAACAACAGTCTGGTCATCGTTTTCGTATTTTTATTTGAAGGTGTTTTTGCTGATGGCTTGTTCCCCCCGGTGTTACTCGGCTGCTGCCTTATGCTGGCCGCGCTCAATGTCTCCCAAATAAAGACGCCGAAACTGTCCGGCAAGCCGGCCAACGTCTATGCGCTCGCCGTGTATACCGTATTGATAAGCGGAATTTACGGCTGGAAGATTTACTAGACCTCGGAAAAATCTCAAAAACGGGACAACAAACCAGAATATTTCACTCAGGAGTTAAAAATTAATGCTCGTTTACACAGTAGGTACGTTCGATCTTTTGCATGTAGGGCACTTGGCTTTACTGGAACAGTGCCGGACATTCGGCAATAAAGTTGTGGTTGGCGTCGCGTCTGATAGCGTTGTTAATTCCTACAAACCCAATACGCCTGTTATACCACTCGAACAGCGCCAGGAGATGCTTAATGCATTACGCTGTGTCGACGCCGTGCGCCCTTACTATGAGCTTGAGTACGTTTCAGCTTGCCGGGAGCTGAATGTCGATATTTTTGTGGTCGGCGAAGACTGGGGCAACAAAGCCCACAATATTGATGTTGAGAATTATCTGGCCGCGAACGGTAAGAAGATTATCCGGGTCATCTATAACCCACGCACCTCTTCCAGCGCGATCAAACTAGATGTTATGGCGCAAAAATCAATCCGCTTGCCGATTGGTAAAACGCAGGTTAAGTTAATGAGCGTTCAATAGTTCATTCCCTGCGCGACGCACCCGTTAACCCGGGTGCTGCAGGCCGGACAGCCGCACAATGGTCAAAAAGCATGACACCGGCAGAGATGCTTCAGCAATAGCCTTGCGGGAGGCTGACCGGGTAGCACAACTGCACCCCATCCAGCAGCGTGAGCACCCTTCCGCTATAGCCGCCGATCCGGGGAAGCTGGAACACATTAACACCTACGGCGAGTTGCCTAATTTCTATATCGATAAAACATTTACTTGCCGGCTTTGCGGTAAACGGGAGATCTGGCGTGCCCGCGACCAAAAATGGTACTACGAAGAGGCCAAGGGCCACGTAGACGCGCAGGCGCTTGAGTGTCACGCTTGCCGAACTTCAAAGAAGCAGCGAAACAGGCAGACTGATGACTAAAACAATCGAATTCTTCTTCGACCTCTCGTCTCCGTGGACCTATCTGGCCTTTCACAATATTCAGCCGATCGCGGAGCGGAATAACGCGACCATTATCTGGCGCCCGCTTTTGGTAGGCGGTGTGCACAACAGCGTGAATGCCGCCTATGTGGAAGCACGCGCAAACAATATGGACAGCCCGAAATGACGACAGCTCGGCCAGTCACTGATGGACTGGGCGGCGTTGGCCGGTCTGTCAATGAACTTTCCCTCACCGCATCATCCGCTGCGCTCGGTTCACGCCATGCGTTTTTGCTGCGCCCTGGAAAGCGACCAACCGGCGCTGTTCCGCTTTGCGGTCGCCGCATTTGATGCCTACTTTAGCGAACAGCTCAATCTGGATGATCCTGAAGTGCTGGTGGCTATCGCCAATCAGGCGGGTCTGAGCGGCGAGTCGCTGCGTATCCGCTCACAGGAACAATCGATTAAAGATCAGTTGCGCGCCAATACCGACGAAGCGATTTCCCGGGGAGCCTTCGGATCGCCCAGCATATTTGTACCACTCGGTAGCGGTGAACGCCTCTACTTTGGCAACGACCAATTGCCATTGGTGGAATGGGCGCTGCGCCACGGCGCGGTTTAAATTTGTGCCGAATGATCGCGACTAAAACCGGCTTCAACCCGGACTACAGCGCAGCGGCGCCGTCGGTAGCACAGATCAGCGGCCTTAGCGGCACTGCCATTCTGGAATTCGGTACGCCGTGGTGCGGACACTGTCAGGCCGCCCGCCCCGCTATTGAAGCGGTACTCAGCACGGCGGACCTGCCCCACATCAAAGTGGAAGACGGCAAAGGCAAACCCTTGGGGCGGTATTTTGGCGTCAAACACTGGCCGACGCTGGTATTGCTGCGCGACGGCGCGGAAATCGCACGACTGGTCAGGCCGGTGCACGCTGAAGAAATACAGCAACTGCTTGCGCAGACCGGTTAAAGCCACTCAGGCAATATTGCGCTGTGCGCCTTCCCAGTAGGGTTTGCGCAACTCCTTCTTCAGAATCTTACCGGAAGGGTTACGCGGCAATTCTTCTACAATAGTGAGCTGACGCGGAATTTTGTAGCCCGCCAAATGATCGCGGCAGTAGGCGATCAGTTCCTCTACAGCCAGTGCCTGCCCCTCTTTTAGCGCAACACAGGCCAGCAGCGCTTCACCAAATTTCTCATCTGGCACACCGATGACCGCGACATCCTGCACCTGCGGCATCGCCGCGATCACATTTTCAACCTCAACCGGATAGATATTTTCACCACCGCTCACCACCATATCTTTGATACGGTCACGCAGAAAAATATAGCCCTCTGTATTTCTGAAACCGGAATCTCCGGTATGAATCCAGCCGTCGCTGAAATTCTTTGCGGTTTCTGCCGGCAGATTAAAATAGCCCAGCATATTCATATCGGAGCGGATCCACAGCTCGCCGGTTTCGTTATCCGGCAAGTCGCGGCCGTCGCGGTCGACAATGCGCACTTCCACACCGGGCTGCGGGCGGCCACAGGACTGCAGCAATTCTTCTTCTCCCGCTAATGCACGTCTGTGATCATCGGGCAGCAATGCCACCACAGTACCGGTGGTTTCGGTCATGCCATAGACCTGCACAAATGACGCTGCGCTAAACACCGACATCGCCTTTCTGAGTACGGTCGGGCTGATCGGCGATGCGCCATAGCCGATCTGTGTCAGATTCGGAAACGACTTTTTCTCGATATCCGGCACCAGCTGCAGAATCGCCATAATCATGGCCGGCACCATAAACACATTATTGATCGGCAGACTTTCCAGATCGCGCACCACTGCGTTCGGATCAAATGTCTTATGCAGCACCAGCGCAGCGCCATTTAACAGTGGCACCAACATCGAACCGGTACCGGAAATATGAAAGTTCGGCGCACACACCAGATCCATGGCGCCCGGCTCGGGGCGCGCAGGAAACCCGGTCCGCGATCCGGCCGAAAGTGCATACAGGGCATTATGGCTGCTAACCACACCCTTCGGGTTGCCGGTAGTACCGCTGGTATAGAGTTGTATAAAAGGGTCGGTACCGAGTATATCCGTCGCTGCCGGCGTATCGCTTTGCGCGTCCATCCATGTGGCGGCATCGTGATCGCCGGCATTGCCGGTGGCGATCACCACGCAGCCCTCCGGCAGCTCGCTGCGCAGTTGCACTAGCATGTGATTCATACCGGCACCGGGAACATACAGCACCCGGGTATTGGCATCGCGCAGAATATAGGTCAGTTCAGGCGCCGCCAGTCGGTAATTGAGCGGCACCGCCACCGCACCGATGCGTGCCACCGCCAACAGCAGTATCACGCACTCCGGGCAGTTCTCCGCCAGAAACGCGACGCGGTCACCCTTACCCACGCCGAGCGACTGCAAGCCTGACGCGAATTGTTTAGAGCGCCGCAGGAACCATTCATAGCTGAGGGTTTCACCCTCGAATACCACGCAGGGCGCAGCGGGATCGAGACGGGTATGAAAATCAAACAGGTGATGTATCAGCATAATTTATAACAGCCGCCGGGCTCAGCCGCCCCTCAAGTCGCTGAACTTAATCACCTTGGTGGTCAGCGGCTCGATGTCGTGCTCCGGCAATTGGAAACGCCAGAATAAAACACCGGTATTCCGCCCTTCCGTATCCAACCAGTTCGGCAAGCCCGGATCCTGATGCGCGAGAATCATGCGAAAGCTACCGTCTCCTTCGGCAACCGTCTGCACGCGGTTGAGTGACACACTGCGGTTGACGTAATCCAGCGTCTGC
>JBFJYC010000218.1:0-5591 GCA_041622815.1 Spongiibacteraceae bacterium
AGGGCATTTAGTTGAATGTAGTTTGATCAGGGGCGCGAGGACCATCGGATATCAAATCCGAGGCTCAGCTGAGTGGTATGTCGCCTCGCTTGGTAGTAGAGGCAAAAAACGATACTAAATTAGCTTGCCGAACTTTTGCCGGACTCAGTCCAAATTCGTTATGAAAAGTCCGGCACATTGCAACGGGCGCCTGCGATTTTCATTAATAAAAACAACTACTTAATAACTTTCTGTCTGGCTACGAACTGAGCGGTCGGATGTTCGAATTATTCCGACTAACAACCGTTAACCATTGAAAAAATGCGCTCTGTGGTACCGGACGTACTCGAGATCAATCTGGTGATCTGGGTGGGTCCTAAGAGTACCCTCCATTCCCAATAATGCTAAATCATCGGTGAGTGCGATCGCGCCTGTGTCGAACAGAATATGCATGTTGGGGGATAGGCAGAGAATGTTCCGAAGGCTATCCGGACCATTGTGCGGTTTTCCTAGCGGTTTTATGTGGCAGCCTTCTGCGTATGGTCCCAAGGGAGTTTCTAAGAGCACACCGCTAATTTGGCATCGATATTTATAGATAGCTTTGATTTCGCTCGCGAGCTTCGTATTCCTGATGATTCTAGAAATCGTGCCTAAGCGACGCTGAGCCGACTCATCATTCGAGCCCAATTGGCCGTCGATTTCCGCTCCCGCGTTAATCGCGAGAGGAATCGAATTAGAGATTTTCACTAATCTGAAGCGATAGACCAGATACCCATCCGATCCGGTTTCGTGCCAGGCGCTGTCGATTAGATACAATCCGTCATATCGATATCCACTGTCTGGTGCGAATGGAGAATCTAGTTGTGCGCCGCGGCTTACCCTAATCGGGTTGCCCGCGATAAAGTGCTCCATAAGTTGCCGATTACCGCGTTTAAGTTCCTGGTCCGCAATTTGATTCCCCGAGTTTGGATCCCGGCCACCTTGTCCTGTATAGATGATCTCCGTGCCGTTATCGATGTCGTCGACATAGCCGCCTGACAAAACAATTGACTCGCCACCGCCACCAATGCCGCCCTGGGTGCCGGCATGAATACCCGCATCATGCAGAGCCTGCCTGTTCTCAAAAATAGCGCCTTCGTTGACGCCCTGAATTTCGCCAATCATAATTTTATGTACTCTTTTGCTATTGGGATGTCAGCGGGTGCCAAATCGTAGCTCAGTAATTCTTCAGGAAATGCCCAAGCTGATCGATCATGCTCGACGAGTGATATTTCTCCCGCTGAAATTTTGGCTAGGTAACCGTGCAGTTCGAACGCTTTTTCTTCGATATTGAACGCAACAGATTTCACGGCGTGTCCGACTACAATCTGGATTTGCAATTCCTCGCGTATTTCTCGCGCTAAACCATCCTGGTTTGATTCATTGGGTAGTACCTTGCCGCCAGGAAACTCCCACTTGCCGGCAAGTGTGCCTGTTGCGCGACGAGCAATGAGAACTTTTCCCTGGTCTTCTATGAGCGCTGCAACAACAATTGTCGGGTTCATCTGAACTAATTGTAGGTTAGTTTGGTGATACGGTATCACACTCTAATATTGTCGATTTCGACCGGTGATTTCGACCGGTCAGGTGGTATTCAGTGCTTCTCTACATCTTATTTAAAAATAGAGAAACCGTTAAAATCAATTACTTAAAGGCTCAGGGGGGAGCACAGAGAACCACGCTGATGGTTTCGATCCCCGTCGGCCACCCCATTTCCTCTAAAGTGCAATGCACAGACACGAGATATCGTGTCTTTTTCCGGCTGTAGCCGGCACCTAGCAGAGTAAGCTGCGATTGTGGCAGCCATCGCCCGGTGACTTAGTCCTGAAACCTCCGGTAAACTGATTTCACAATAATCAGATACACCACAGCGTATACCGCCCGGAGACGATAATGAGAAGCCTGCTACTCAGTTTGGCAGTGTTGAGCGGGGTCGCCTCCGCACAGCACCTGCCCTGTGATAACGCCAATCCGCTACGCCAGCCATTCTTCGGCGATACACATGTTCATACCGCTTTCTCCTTTGATGCCCGTGCGCAGGACACAAGGGGCACGCCGGATGATGCCTACCGTTTCGCCAAAGGGCAGCCGCTGCGAATCCAGCCCTATAGTGATGACGGTGAAGGGCAGCGCACGGTGCAAATAGACAGACCGCTGGATTTCACGGCGGTGACCGATCACGCCGAGTTCATGGGTGAGGTACGAATCTGTAATACGCGGGGGATGGACGGTTACTGGCATCCGGCCTGTATTCTTCACCGTAATTTTCCCTCCCTGAACGTCGCTATTTTTGGCCAGAAAACGCTGGTTGAAAAAGAACGCTGGGGCTTTTGTGATAGCGATAGTGGCAAAGCGCAGTACTGTTTGAGTGTGGCGGATACCCAGTGGGAGAAAATTCAACAAGCCGCCGCCAATGCCTATGATCAGAGTTCCGATTGCAGCTTTACCTCCTTTGTCGGCTATGAGTGGACCGGCACCGTCGGTACCGGCATCAATCTGCATCGCAACGTGATTTTTAAAAACGAGCATGTACCCGCAACAGCGAAAAGCTGGGTGGAGAGCCCGTCCGCAGTCGATCTTTGGGATTATCTGGAAACCGACTGTGTCGCGAATACGCCGGGCTGCGATGCGCTGACGATTCCGCATAACTCCAATATTAGCGGCGGTCTGATGTTTGAGAGCCCGAAGGTTGAAACCGATGCGATTCCGGAAGAAGCGTTGACGCCGCAGTTGGCGGCGCGGCGCGCCCGTTGGGAGCCGTTGGTCGAATTGACCCAGCACAAAGGCGAATCGGAGTGCGATGCGCGCATCGATATCTGGGCCGGCGATGAATACTGCAACGAAGAAAAGTTTATCTATGACAGCTTCGGCGGCAAGCCTACGGGGTTCGCAGAGAATTTGCCGAAGTGGGCGTGGCCACTATCCGGCGCCGAGATGCCGGTCACCAAAAAGCCGGTCGTCACTAACTTTGTCCGCGACGGGCTCAAGCGCGGCCTGAAGCAGCAGGCTGAGCTGGGCGTCAACAGCCTGAAATTCGGTTTGACCGCGGCGACCGATACGCATATCGCCGCACCGGGCCTGACCGCAGAAAAGAACCATCCGGGCCATGGTGGTGCTGGCAAAAATGCCGCCGAAGGCATTGTCGGCCTGGCGGATGATCTTGAAAACGGACCCGGTGGCTTGACCGTGCTATGGGCAGAGCAGAACACGAGAGAGTCATTGTTTGCGGCGATGCGGCGCAAAGAAGCCTACGCGACCAGCGGTACGCGGCCGGTCCTGCGTTTTTTCGGCGGCGAAGATTTACCGGAGGATCTGTGTAGTTCACATGACATGGTCAGGCAGGCTTATGACCGTGCTGTGCCGATGGGCAGTGACCTGCCGGCAGGTACCGAGTCGCCGGAATTTTTGGTGTCGGTAGTGAAAGATGCGGGTACAAGCACCAGTGAGGGAACACCATTACAGCGCGTGCAGATCGTCAAGGGTTGGTATCGTGAGGGCGAACTGCACGAAGCCGTGGTTGACGTCGCCGGCGGCGACACCGGCGCGTCGGTTAATTTGAGAACCTGTGAGCGTATTGGCACGGGTCATAACCGTCTCTGCACGGTGTGGAAAGACCCGGATTTTAATGCCACCGACAACGCTTTTTATTATGCACGCGCACTGGAAAACCCGAGTTGCCGCTGGAGCCAGTTCGCCTGCAATGCGGCGGGAGTCGACTGTGATAAGCCAGATTCAATCCCCGAAGGTTTTGACAGGTGCTGCTCCGCCGAGCACCAGCCAACGGTGCAGGAGCGCGCCTGGTCGTCACCGATTTGGTACACGGCGCAGTAATGCAAATCGGTTCCGGTGGATCGGTAGAGATTGTGCTGCGGATTCTGCGGCGAGCATTACTGCCGCATACTGGATCCGCAGGCCTGCTGGCCGCTGCGGACAGTATGGGGCGCCCTCGGCTGAAATCGTGCTGGTAGTTTTGACGGCGTTGTACAGCAAATGCTGCGGCCAAGGCGCTTAAAATAACTTGTATAGGCGTAAATGCCTTGTCGTCTTCGGCGATCTGTCGTTTTATTAGTCCCTTGCCACAGGAAGTTCGAGAGCCTGCCATGCCTGCCAGTGGCCATTCAGGTCCCGCACATTGGAAAATCCATTGGCAGCCAGCACCGCCTCAGCGAGCTGCGCGCGCCGGCCGCTTTGGCAATGAACGACAATCTCATCCGACTTATAAGCGTATAGCTCGGCAATTCGCCCGCTCAGCTCATCGTGAGGTATGTTGATTGCCCCCGGAATATGACCTAAGGAATACTCTTCAGCACTGCGAACATCAACGATCAGCGGAGGTGAACCGGCTCCGAGCCGGGCAGCGAGTTCGGGCGCAGCGATTGTGCGTTGCGCGCCTTCCTCATGCTTTGATGAGCAGGCGCCAAGTAAGACAAGCATTGCGATAAAACAAACAAGAGGTTCCGCGTACTTGAAGCGTGTCTTAGTCATGCGTAATCGGCTTCGTTGTGAAGAGAAAATCTTTCAGTTCCTTATCTAATACGGGGTCTCTGCGGCGGATCCACTCGAGCACCATGGCCGCTAGCCGGATGTGTGCCCCGAGTAATATGACGTATGCCGGTTGCTTCATCAATGCCTTTCACGTAACGAACACCACTGAGCGAGCCGCTGAGAACCGTGCTGTTTTTCTAAGTCGCAGCTAGCAATCGACAATATCATCGAGTTAGACAGCGGCGATTCCCCAGCGCCGAAGTGAACCGCCTTGGTGCGTCAGCACAATTAAGATGCGCAATCAGTCAGATGCTCTGGGCATTTTCCCACTTCTACACGCAATCTGTTGGATTTTACGCCTTTTAGCCCGGTGGCACGGTTCCTGCTATCTCCGCGGCAATCGTATGCAAATGACGCCCGGCGTCAGGACGCTTGATTAACCACTCAATTTTTCGGAGAAATGTAATGATTAAAAAGGCCTTGCTGACAGGCGCGTTGCTTGTCACGACCACTTCGCCCGTTATCGCTGAGCTCAGCGGCAATGTCACGCTGACAACGGACTATGTATTCCGCGGCTATTCCCAGACAGACAATCAGATTGCGCTGCAGGGCGGGCTCGACTACGCGCATGAGAGTGGTTTTTATATCGGAACCTGGGCGTCTAATATCGATTCAAATTTCTTTTCCGGCACCGCAACCGACCCGCAGTTGGAGCTGGATGTGTACGCCGGCTTTAGCAGCGAGACCTCCGGCGGCATCGGCTACGATGTTGGCATTTTACATTACGACTACCCGGGTTATAGCAAGTCGGATACCAACGAACTCTACGTAAGCCTAAGCTATGAGGGATTTTCGGCCTCCCTGAATTATTCGGATGAACTGGCATTTGTTGGCTCCACAGAAAGCGCCTATTACGTGGCAGGTGGCTATGAGTTTTCCCTGCCTCAGGATTTCAGCGTGTCCGTGAATGTCGGATACAGCGGTGGCGACGCATTTGACGGCGGTACCAACGCGGCTTTTTCGGACAGCTACGTCGACTGGAACATTGCGCTTAGCAAATCCATGGGTGGGGTAGATTTTGCTCTGAC
>JBFJYC010000219.1:0-5471 GCA_041622815.1 Spongiibacteraceae bacterium
CGCCATCATCTACGCCGGTCTCCAGAAGGGCATCGAACGCGCGGTGACGTGGATGATGCCCATGCTCTTCCTCCTGCTCGGCGGGCTGGCCGTCTTCAACATGTTCGGCGACGGCTTCGGCCGCGCCTTCGACTACCTGGTGCGCGCCGACTTCAGCCGCATCACCCCGCAGGTCTGGCTGGCGGCCGTGGGGCAGGCCTTCTTCTCCATCGGCGTGGCGATGGCCGGCATGATGACCTACGGCGCCTATCTACCGAAAACCGTGAATATCGGTCGTTCGGTTATTCTGATTATTATTGCCGATACCTTTGTCGCACTGCTGGCGGGAATGGCCATTTTCCCGTTGGTATTTCAGCACGGGTTGGACCCATCCGGCGGGCCGGGTCTGATTTTTGAAACTTTACCGCTGGCGTTCTCCGGAATGGATGGCGGGCATTTATTCAGCGTGGTGTTTTTTGCGCTGCTGTCGGTGGCTGCGGTTACCTCAATGGTCGGGCTCTTTGAGCCGCTGGTTGCGCGCGTTACCGAGAGCGGAAGATTCAGTCGCCCTGCGGGCGCCGGTATTTTCGTCACGGTCATCTTGCTGCTCAGTAGCGCCAGCATTCTTTCCTATAATGCCTGGTCGGAGTTCCGTCCCTTGGCCGGGAAAAATATCAACGACATTCTCGGCATGCTTACAGACCAGATTGGTTTGCCGGTCGGTGGCCTGTTAATCGCGATATTCGTCGGTTGGTTTGTGAGCGACGCAATCCGTCGCGATGAGCTAAGCATAAAATCACCGGCGCTATACAACATTTGGCGCTTCTTGCTGAAATATCCGGTGCCGCTTGCGGTTTCTGCGGTGCTTGTATTGGGTCTCTCATAAAGCATTTCATATAGCGGTGTCCGGCAGCGTAAGAGAGCATCTTGCAGATATCCGTTGAACAGATTTCTGCGACGGATGATGACGCCATCGGTGCGATCATCAAGCTCGTCGGCGCGGAGTTCGGAGCCATTGGCGAAGGCTTCGGGCCGTCCGATCCGGAAGTAGTGGCGATGAGTCAAAATTATGGGGAAGAGCTTAGCAGTCGTTATTATGTTGCAAAAGTTAACGGCGAGTTGGTCGGTGGTGGCGGTGTCGCACCATTTAACCAGAGCGCTGAAATTTGCGAATTGAAAAAACTTTTTATTTTACCGTCTGCCAGAGGTATGGGGATCGGGAGCCGCCTGACATCACGCTGTTTGGAATATGCCCGGTCTAAAGGTTTTTCAAAATGCTACTTGGATACCTTAAGCACAATGCAGGCTGCGGTTGCGCTGTATGAACAGTTCGGCTTTGTAAGATTGGATAAGCCGTTGGCAGGCACAATTCATAGTCGTTGTGATGTGTGGATGCTAAAGAGCTTGTAGGCGTGGCATTCACGCTCCAAAAAATCCCGCAATCCGTCTCTCAAAATTTTCTCAAACTGTGGTTAATTTAGTGGGATCGTGCATCTTTCCGGATTCTACATAGCACTTATATAGCTGGCAGGGTCATTTCAACCACATTATCCGGAATAATCAGTTTGCCCGCTGTCTTATCAGCAATTTCTTCGACTGAAACGCCGGGTGCCCGCTCTCGTAATATAAAACTACCGCTATCTATTTCTAGAAAAGCCAGATCTGTGAGCACCCGCTTGATACACGCCGCGCCGGTGAGCGGCAATGAACATTGTTCCAGCAATTTCGAGTTACCGTGTTTGTCGGCGTGGGTCATCATCACGATGATATTGTCCGCTGCGGCGACCAGATCCATTGCACCGCCCATGCCTTTCACCAGTTTTCCCGGAATCATCCAGGACGCTATATTTCCCGAAACGTCTACCTCGAAGGCGCCGAGCACGGTCATGTCGACGTGCCCGCCCCGGATCATCGCAAAGGATTCGGCGGACGAGAAAATAGCCGCGCCTTTAATTGCAGTGACGGTTTCTTTGCCGGCGTTGATCATATCGGCGTCGACTTCATCAGGCGCAGGATACTCACCCATACCCAGCAGGCCGTTTTCCGATTGCAGCATCACTTCGATGCCCTCGGGCACATAGTTGGCGACTAAAGTAGGAATGCCGATACCCAAGTTGACGTAAAAACCGTCCTGCAGCTCGGCAGCAACACGGTAGGCCATTTGTTCGCGTGATAATGCCATTCTTATTGTGCTCCTGCTGCCGGTTTGCTTGTGATCTTTTCAATACGCTTTTCAAACGTACCTTTGTAGACACGATCCACGTAGATACCCGGCGTATGAATCTGTGCGGGATCAAGTTCGCCGGGCTCAACGATTTCCTCTGCTTCCAGTACGGTGATCCTGCCGCAAGTAGCGGCCATCGGATTAAAGTTTTGCGCTGTGTGACGGTATATCGCATTGCCGTACTTATCCGCCTTCCATGCTTTAACTAATGCAAAGTCAGCGGTAATTGATTCTTCCATAATATATTGGCGGCCATTGAACTCGCGGACTTCCTTGCCCTCGGCGATGCTAGTACCGAACCCTGTTGCGGTGAAAAACGCAGGAATGCCTGCACCGCCGGCGCGCATTTTTTCTGCGAGTGTGCCTTGCGGGGTCAGTACAACATTGAGCTGTCCGGACAGGAGCTGGCTTTCAAATAGTTTATTCTCGCCGACATAGGACGCGATCATCGTCTTGATCTGCATGTCCTCAAGCAGAATTCCCAATCCGAAACCATCGATACCGCAGTTATTCGATACCACGGTCAGATCGTTGACGCCGAGTGTTTTGACTTGTTTGATCAGGTTTTCCGGGATGCCGCAGAGGCCGAAGCCGCCGGCAACAATCGTCATGCCACTGCTCAACCCTTCCAGTGCGGCATCCAGACTGCCTACAATTTTATCGAACCCTGCCATGCGCTTACTCCACTCAATATTTAAGAAATAGCGTCCCGAATAAAACGACTCGCCTCGCGTACCTTCGCAAGGGATACCCCGTGTTCAATTTTTAGCTCATCCAGCAAGGCGATGACTGACTCGGTACTGACATTGCCCGTGGCCCCGTTGGCGTAGGGGCAGCCGCCGAGGCCGCCAACCGAGCTGTCTATTACCGCCACGCCCAGTGCCAATGCGGCGCGGATATTGTCCAGCGCGCGCCCGTTGGTATCGTGAAAATGCGCGGCGAGTTTATCTGCAGGCACGTGCTTAATGACCGTTTCAATTACGGCTGTAATCTGTTCAGGCGTGCCGCAGCCGATGGTGTCGCCCAGCGATACTTCATAGCAGCCCATACTCAATAGTTGCTGTGTAAGTTCTGCGACAAGCTCCGCCGGCACGTCGCCCTGATAGGGGCAGCCGGCGATGCAGGAAATATAGCCACGAATTGGAATATCTTTGCTGCGCGCCGCTGCTATGACCGGTTTGAACCGCTCCAGACTTTCTTCGATCGAGCAATTAATATTTTTCTGCGAGAAGGCCTCTGATGCCGCAGCAAATACGGCAACTTCTGTCGCGTCCGAGGCGGCAGCACGCTCGAATCCTTTCAGATTCGGTACCAACGCAATGTAACTGACCTGCGCTTTACGCTGGATGCCGGCGAATACTGCTTCGCTGCCGGCCATTTGCGGAATCCATTTTGGATTCACAAAACTACCGGCTTCTATATTGCGCAGCCCTGCATCGCTCAACATATCAATCAGTTGCACCCGGGCTGCAACCGGAACAGGTGTTTTCTCATTCTGCAGGCCGTCGCGGGGGCCGACCTCCACGATTCGGGCGCGTTGTGGCATTCCGGTCACGATGCGGCCTCGAATTTAATTAATTCTTCGCCGCCGTTGACCAACTCGCCCGGCCGATATAAAAATGCTTCGACGATACCGTCGGTAGGCGCGCGGATGGTGTGTTCCATTTTCATCGCCTCCATGATCAGCAGTGCATCGCCTTTAGTTACTATGCTGCCGGGTTCGACCTGATGGCTGACCACCGTGCCGTTCATCGGAGCAGTCAGCAAGTTATCATTTGCTGCAGCATCGCTATCGCCAAGATCGGGACGTTGCAGGCTGAAGTGTACTGCGCGGCTATCGGTATACAGGCTGCAACCGTCGTCGTGCTCAAACACACCGGCAGACTGGCGGTAGCCGTCGACGTCAGCGTACAGACGGCGATTCTGCAAGCTGCCGCTGACCAGGAATTCTTCATCGCCGCTCATGAGCCGGTAACTCGGTTCGCCTTCATTACGGATTACCGTTACGGATACGGTTAATGCTTTAGTACCGAACTGAATACTGAAGCTGTGGCGGGCATCCTGATTCATGCGCCAGCTATCAGCATCGTTCCAGGGGGACCCGGGTTCAGCAGCGGCCCGATCTGCTATGTTGAGGCGTTGTTTCTGAATGAGATATAGCGCTGCCAGTGGCCAATACTCAGACGCCTCACTGTCGGAATCGCTGGCGAGCGAGTCTGCATACTTGCCGATAAAGCCGGTATCAATATTTGCCGCGCGAAACTCAGGATGCCGACTGATGGTATAGAGAAAGTCGGTATTGGTAATTACGCCGTTGATGCGATATTCCGTTAGCGCCAGACTCAGACGCCGCAGCGCGTGGTCGCGGTCTTTATCCCAGACAATCAATTTGGCGATCATCGGGTCGTAGAAAACGCTGACCTCGTCGCCTTCACGTACGCCGGTGTCGATACGGACATTGGCGGATTCTTCCGGTGTCGCCAGATAGCGGAGGGTGCCGGTTTGCGGCAGAAACTCCACTTCGGGGTTTTCGGCATATATTCGCGCTTCAAAGGCGTGGCCGCTGATGCGCAGGTCGCTTTGCGCCAGTGGCAGTTTCCCACCGGCTGCAACTAATAGTTGCCATTCGACAAGATCGAGTCCGGTAATCATTTCTGTCACCGGATGCTCCACCTGCAAGCGGGTATTCATCTCCATAAAGTAAAAACTACCGTCGATATCCAGCAGGAACTCAACCGTGCCGGCGCCGACATAGTCGATCGCCTGCGCCGCGCGGATAGCAGCCTCGCCCATTTCGGCGCGCAGACTCTCGCTGACACCCGGCGCGGGGGCTTCCTCGATGACTTTTTGGTGACGGCGCTGTACAGAACAGTCGCGCTCAAATAAATAGACCGCGTTGCCGTGGCTGTCGCAGAACACCTGTATTTCTATATGCCGTGGCTGGGTCAGATATTTTTCAACCAGCATCCTGTCATCGCCGAAGCCGTTCATCGCCTCGCGCTTGGCTGCGGCGAGCGCCTCATCGAACTCTTCATCCTTCCACACCTGCCGCATGCCTTTGCCGCCGCCGCCGGCGGTGGCTTTCAGGAGTACCGGGTAGCCGATATCCAGTGCGGCTTTGTGAATGATGTCGGGGTTCTGATCGTCGCCGTGGTAGCCCGGTACCAGCGGTACACCGGCGGCTTCCATAATTTGCTTGGCGGCAGATTTTGAACCCATGGCCTCGATGGCCGGAGTCGGCGGGCCTATGAAGACAATGTTTTCCGCC
>JBFJYC010000220.1:0-5457 GCA_041622815.1 Spongiibacteraceae bacterium
CTACTGGCACTGGCTGGTATTCGGCATGGGGCTGGCCATGCTGGAGATGGTGGTCCCCAGTTTTGTTGCGCTCTGGTTCGGGCTGGGCGCGGTCGTCGTCGGTGTTGCGCTGCTGATTTTTCCGCAGACGCCGCTATGGGCACAGGTGCTGTTCTGGGTTGCCGATTCATTACTCTTTACCTGGCTGTGGTTTAAATATCTCAAGCCGTTGTCGGTTGACCGCACCATGGCGGGCCTGTCGCGTGAGCAAATTGTCGGCGAAATCGGCCATGTACTGACGCCGCCCCATGGCGATGCGCGAGGCGAACTGCGCTTCGCCAAGCCGGTGCTCGGTGCCGATGAATGGCCGATAATTTGTGACTCCCCGCTGAGCGCCGGCGACCGCGTTCGCGTCACCGATGTCATCGGCAATGCCTTGCAGGTCGAGCCCGCCTGATTTTTATTTTCCGGGCTAATACGCGGAAGCCTTCCGCAGCCCGCATAAGGAGACTGTTATGGAAGTCGTAATCGTTCTCGCCGTACTGGCGATTCTCACGCTTTATCGCGGCGTTAAGCTGGTACCACAGGGCAGTAAGTGGGTGGTGCAGCGCCTCGGTAAATATCATTCGACGCTGATGCCGGGTCTCAATATTCTGATCCCGTTTATCGATGACGTGGCCTACAAGGTCACCACCAAAGATATCGTGCTGGATATTCCGAGTCAGGAAGTCATCACCCGGGACAATGCGGTGATCATTGCTAACGCGGTCGCCTATATCAATATTCTGTCGCCGGAAAAAGCGGTGTACGGTGTCGAGAACTACATTATCGCGATCCAGAATCTGGTGCAGACTTCACTGCGTGCCATCGTCGGTGAAATGGATCTGGATGATGCGCTGTCGTCGCGGGATATGATCAAGGCGAAGCTTAAAGAAGGCATTTCAGACGATATCTCCGACTGGGGCATCGTTATGAAAACCGTTGAAATTCAGGACATCAATCCGTCGGCGACCATGCAACACGCGATGGAAGAGCAGGCCGCGGCGGAGCGTGGCCGACGAGCGACAGTGACCCGGGCCGGTGGTGACAAAGAAGCGGCTATTCTTGAGGCCGATGGTCGTCTTGAGGCTTCCAGGCGCGATGCCGAGGCGCAGGTGGTGTTGGCCGAGGCCAGTCAGGTCGCGATCGAAAAAATCACCAATGCGATCGGCAATAACGATCTGCCGGTAATGTATCTGCTGGGCGAGCGTTATATCGAGGCGATGAAAGATATGTCGCTGTCGTCCAATGGTAAATTCATCGTTATGCCCGCCGATTTACAGGCTGCAGTCCGCGGCATGATGGGAAACAATAAATCCGTCTAAGGCCCCGGCAGAGTACGCAGCCATGAAAATAGGCTTACTGGGCGCCGCCCGGATCGCACCGGCGGCACTGATGCGGCCGGCGGCGCTTGTCGACGGCGTGACTGTGGCCGCCGTCGCGGCGCGGGATGCCGCCCACGCACAAAAGTTTGCCGACAAGCACGGCATACAAACGGTTTGTACCGGCTATGATGAGCTGCTGGCGCGCCCCGATATCGACGCGATCTACAACCCCCTGCCGAATGGTCTGCACTATGAGTGGACGCTGAAAGCGCTCGCTGCCGGCAAGCATGTGCTGTGTGAAAAACCGCTGTCGTCGAACGCCGATGAGGCGCGGCAAATGGTGGCCGCCGCTGCAGAAAACGACCGCATTCTGATGACCGCCTATCACTATCAGTTTCACCCACTCGCCGAGCTGATGCGCAGCGCGATGACGCAGCTCGGCAGGATCGAATCGATTCGCTGCAGTATGTGTTTTCCTTTGCCGGTGTTCAGCGATATCCGCTATCAGTTTGATCTCGCCGGTGGTGCGACCATGGACGTCGGTGCCTATACCGCCCATATGTTGTTAATGCTGGCGCGAAGCAGTGCGCAGCCGGGTCTGGAGCAGCTTCCTGAAATCAGCAGCGCCAGCGCAAAGACGCTGCGTCGCGATCCGCGTGTTGACCGGGCGATGGATGTTGAGTTGAGCTGGGCGGACGGCACCCGCGGCGTTATCGAGAACTCTATGTGGTCGTCGAAGGTGCTCAAGTTCGGCGCAGAAGTGATTGGCGAACGTGGCAGTTTGAACGTGCTGAACCCGATTCTGCCGCAACTCTACCACCGCTATAAATTGACCATCGACGGTGCAGTGCGCGCCGGTAAAGTGCAGGGCGAGGGCACTTACACTGTGCAAATGCGCGAGTTTTTGCGGCGCGTGACCCGGCACGACCCGGCCGCTGCGGACAATCAACTCGCTGTCGACGCAATGCAGCTGATCGATAACATCTATTCAGCCGCGAAGCTGCCTTTGCGGGGTTAACGCGACTGCCGGTGAATTCCGGCATACAGATTGCAAGCTAGCGCCGCATGAGCGCTAAACCCGACTCCAGCTATCGCAGCCGCCCCGCGGCGGCCACTTCTATTCTGCTAATCAGCACCAGTAGCGGTCGCGACTTGCAGCTGCACCGCCATTTGCTTGAATTTGACTATCAGGTCACTTTAAAACGCGAGCCCGGGTCAGCCCTGTTGGGCGATCTGCAGGCCTGTGACGCGGACCTGCTGGTGATGGCCCTGCAGCGCGCCGACGCAGGTTTACTGCAGCAGTTGCTGGATTTACAGGCACTGGCACCGCTGCCGGTGGTGATATTCGCGGCCGATGACTCACCGGAGCTACTCGAAGACATTATCGCCGCCGGTGTCAGCGCCTATATTGTCGGCGAGTTTCAGTATTTGCGGCTGCCGGCCATTCTGGATGTGGCGATGGCGCGGTTTGCGGAGCGACAGGCGATCTATGCGGAGTTGCACGAGGCCCGCAAGCAATTGCAGGAGCGCAAACTCACCGAGCGGGCCAAGGGCCTGCTGATGGAGAAGCAACGACTCACCGAGCAGCAGGCTCACCGGCGCTTAAACAAGCTGGCAATGGATCGCGGTGTGAGCCTCGCCGCGTTGGCCGAGCAGGTGGTGCGGGTCCTCGCCTGAATATTTTCTGCGCCACAACTGTGCATTCAGCGGCGGCCCGCACAAGATTAGACCGTCAAGCCGTAACAGCGCTGCGCCGCAGGCCCTGCAAACCGTAACCCACGGCCGGCGCAACAACTACGTAGTGCGACGTATAACCTCTTAACGCATTGATTTAATAGGAAAATTATTAGTTGGCACGGTTGCTGCTAATGAGCGGGTGCGCCGGGAGATTATCTTAGCGCGTTAACAATTCGGGTTGGCTGAGCGTGTTCAGTGCACCCAGGGGCAATGGTGCCCACCGAGCGACCGGTCGCATTAGCGGCGTCGCGCGGTGGGCATTTTTTTTTGGCAAAAAAGTGTAATGGAGTGGTTTATGCGGTTTCGGTCGGTTTTGAGGTGGATGACAAATTTAACGCTCGGTGCGGTACTCAGCAGTGCCGCGGTTCAGGCTGAAAAAATCGGCTGGCCGGAAAAAGAAGAGTTGCGGTTCGGGTTTATCAAACTCACCGATATGGCACCGATCGCGATCGCCTATGAAAACGGCTACTTCGAGGATGAAGGGCTGTACGTCACTATCGAGGCGCAGGCCAACTGGAAGGTGCTGCTCGATGGTGTCATCGACGGCCGTTTAGATGGCGCGCATATGCTCGCCGGCCAGCCGCTTGCCGCAACCATGGGCTTTGGTACCAAGGCGCATATCATCACGCCGTTTTCGATGGACCTGAATGGCAACGGTATCACGGTCTCCAATGCGATCTGGGAAGCGATGAAGCCCAATATCCCGAAGATGCCCGATGGTCGCCCGGTGCACCCCATCAAAGCCGATGCGCTGAAGCCGGTGGTCGAGCAATACAAGGCGGCGGGCAAGCCTTTCAATATGGGTATGGTGTTTCCGGTTTCGACCCATAACTATGAATTGCGTTACTGGCTGGCGGCCGGCGGTATTCACCCCGGCTTCTATGCACCGCACAAAGGCGATATCTCCGGCCAACTCGATGCCGACGCATTGCTCTCGGTAACGCCGCCGCCGCAGATGCCGGCGACGCTGGAGGCCGGCACGATTTACGGCTACTGCGTCGGTGAGCCCTGGAACCAGCAGGCGGTGTTCAAGGGTATCGGCGTGCCGGTGATTACTGACTATGAAATCTGGAAAAACAACCCGGAAAAAGTATTCGGTATCACCGCTGAATTCGCTGAAAAGTATCCTAACACCACGATTCGCCTGACCCGCGCGTTGATTCGGGCCGCCATGTGGCTGGATGAGAACAACAATGCGAATCGTCCGGCGGCGGTGAAAATTCTGTCGCAGTCAAACTATGTCGGCGCCGATTATGAAGTCATCGCCAATAGCATGACCGGTACCTTTGAGTACGAAAAGGGCGATAAACGCGAGGTGCCGGACTTCAATGTGTTTTTCCGCCACCACGCCACCTACCCGTACTACTCGGACGCGATCTGGTATCTGACGCAAATGCGTCGCTGGGGTCAGATCAGCGAGTCAAAATCCGATAGCTGGTACAAGGAGATGGCGGCCAGCGTCTACCGCCCCGATCTTTATACGAAGGCGGCAAAATCGCTGATCGCGGATAAGCTAGCGAGCAGTGCCGACTTCCCCGATTTTGCCTCAGAAGACGGTTTCCGTCCGCCACAGCAGGAATTTATCGACGGCATTATGTTCGATGGCCGGGAACCGAATGCCTATATCCAGCGTTTTCCGATCGGGCTGAAGAAAGATGACAAGCTCTGAGTCTCCGGTGTTGACGATTAACCGACGGGAGACAAGTGATATGACGGCGATGTCATTTACCGAGCTGACGAAAAACCTGCGCACCCGCTTGCCGGATGCGCTGCAGGGGATGCTGGCAACGCTCGCGGATGTGGTGCTGGTACCGGCGGTGGGCATTCTGATGTTTCTGATGTTGTGGAGTTTCACCGCATCGAAGATTGATACCTCGTTGGGCGCGTTTCCCGGTCCGCAGGCGGTCTGGCAGCAGTTCGGCAATCTGTACTCCGAGCACCGCGCCGAGCGGGAGAAGGAAGTGGCATTCTACGAACGACAGGAGCTGCGCAATGCCAAGCGCATGGCGGTGGATCCTGGGTATCAGCCTAAAATCCGCGCTTACACCGGTAAGGAAACTTTTCTGGATCAGATTGGCACCAGTCTGATCACGGTGATGAGCGGTTTTCTGCTGGCGGCGCTGATCGCTATCCCTTTCGGTATTGCCATCGGGCTGAGTAAGTTTCTCAATAACGCGTTCAATCCGGTCATCCAGATATTTAAGCCGGTGTCACCGTTGGCGTGGTTGCCCTTGGTCACCATGGTGGTGAGTGCCGTGTATGTCTCGCCGGATCCGATGATCGCGAAGTCCTTCCTTAACTCCATGATTACGGTGACGCTGTGTTGTCTGTGGCCAATGGTGATCAATACCTCGGTCGGGGTCGCGGCAATCGACGA
>JBFJYC010000221.1:0-5406 GCA_041622815.1 Spongiibacteraceae bacterium
CATCATGAGCGCTTAGCTCTCCTCAAGTTCGGGTTCGGCTGCACGCGCCGTCTCTGACTTGATATCTGTGCCGGCGACTGGCATTTCAAGGCCGGGAATAACTTCTATCTTTGGCAGACCCTTGCTGTCCGCTTCGCAACTTTCGACGCGGGCCCGCAGCGCCGGATCCTTGGAGCTGACTTCAAAGCATGAGTTTACCGCGTCGTCGCGGTGCGCGCTGCGAAACAGGGCGCGGGGCTCGCTGCCATCAACCCATTCATTGTTTTTGCCGAGGTAGTGATCGTTGTGGTTCCGGACGATAAAAAGCTCGCTCATAGTGTTGCTCAAACTCCTGAAAGCTGCAGTGAAATTCGGTTGTCGGGGTAAGCGCGCAGCGGCGCGGGCGCTATTCTCGCCTGCACAGCGGCGCGGGTAAATGCTTTTGACACTATCCGATGAGGACATCCTTGGCGCGGTTGAGTTGCGCCGCCAGATAATCGTTGCCGCCGCGGTCGGGGTGCAGTTTCTGCATCAGGCTGCGGTGTGCGGCGATAATCTCATCGCGGCTGACCGGGTCCTGCAGCCCCAGCACCGACAGCGCCTCTTCGCGGCTCATCTTGCTGCTGTCGGGCCGCGCGGGCGCGTTGCCGGCGCTGCGCTTAAGCCCCGGAATATATTGAATGACATAGGGCAGCAGTGCCCGCAGCACCGGAATCATTGCGCCGATCATGGCGCCGATCCAGTGTACACGGCCGGTCAGCGCGAGCACGATCAGCAAGCCGGCGACCAGGCTGAGCCCGAAGGACACATAGTATTTGCGTTTCTGGGACGGTGGCAGGGCGCGTCCGCGCTGCACGAACCAGACCACAATACCGATAACGACGAGTGCGAGTATGAGTCTGGGTAGCATGCGATGGGTTCCGGGTTGTCTGTGGGTGCTGGTAGACCGGCAGCGGCAATGATTATAGTGTGCATCGCAATCAGGTACACGGCGGGAGTTCAGAATGGAGATTTCAGGAAAATCGGTGATCGTGACCGGCGGCGGCAGCGGTATCGGCAAGGCGATGTGCCATGCATTCCGGGCCGCGGGTGCGAAGGGAATTATCGTTGCTGATTTGGATAAAATCCGGGCCGATGCCGTTGCCGCGGATATCGACGGTATCGCCGTGCGCTGCGACGTCACCAAGGAGGCGGAAATCCAGTCGCTGGTGGCGATGGCGGACTTCGAGTTCGGTGGCGTCGATATCTTCTGTTCCAATGCCGGCGCCGGTTTTTTCGATGGCGGCCCGAACTGCACCGACGCGGACAACGGCAAGTGGCAGCTCAGCTGGGAGCTGCACGTGATGGCGCATGTCTATGCTGCGCGCGCCGCATTGCCCGGCATGATTGAACGCGGCGGCGGCTATTTTGTACAGACCGTCAGTGCCGCAGGCATACTCAGTCAGATAGGGGATGCCGCCTACTCGACCACTAAGCACGCGGCGATCGGTTTTGCCGAGTCACTGGCGATCACCCATGGTGATCAGGGGATACGGGTGTCGGCACTGTGCCCGCAGTATGTCGCGACCAATCTGTTGGGGATCGAGGGCCAAACCGAAGGTCTGCCAGAGGGTGTGCTGACCCCGGACGTGGTCGCACAAACCGTTATCGATGGAATCGCCGCGGAACAGTTTTTAATACTGCCGCACCCGGTGGTCGCCGATTATCGCGCGAATAAATATAAGGATTACGACCGCTGGATCGGCGGCATGCGTAAGCTGCGCCGCAGCATTGCCGCCAACGGCCAAATGAGCATAGACGATTTGCACAAGGCCGGCTGAAAACGCGCGGCGTCTTCGGCGTTTTCGGCTCAGATAAAGAAGTCGCCGTTTTCCAGGCCCAGATTCAACGCACCATAGTTGCGGGCGAAGGGTGTCGGATTGTTGGCGACGTGTGCCCGTGCGGTGTGAATGTCCAGAAATCGCTGCTGAATGGCGCTACCGGTAAACACCGAGCGCCCGCCCGCCGACGAGAACAGGCTATCGACAATGCCGAGGCTGCGCTCGATAACCTGCGCGGCCTGATAGCGGTATTTCGCGCGGGCGGTCAACGGGATCTCGTCGCCCTTTTCCAGCTGTTCTAACATCACATCAAAATTGCGCAGCAAAATCGCTTCCAGTTCATCGATGCTGCAGGCTGCGGCGGCGATGCGCTCAAGCGTTGCCGTATCACCGGCCAGTTTGGTCGGGTCGGCGCTGGCATTGCCCGAGGCGCCCTCAATCGCGAGTGCCAGTGCCGCTTTGCAGGCGCCGATGGCCGGCGTCGAGACAGTGCGGATAAATAGTTGTGCCCAGGGCAGCTGATACAGCAATTGCGGATTCACCGCCCTGCCCGGATTGCTGCCGAGAAAGCCGTCCATTTGCTTGTGGGTGCGATAGTCCGGCACAAATACCTCATCGACAACGATATCGTTACTGCCGGTCCCCTGCAGGCCCATCGCCTGCCAGGTATCCTCAATGCGGTAATCGGTGTGCGGCAGCAGGAAGGTGCGGTAGCCTTCACCGGGGACGATGCCGCCCAGCAACACCCAGGTGCAGTGATCACAGCCGCTCGACCAGCCCCAGCGACCGCTGAAGCGGAAACCGCCGTCCGTCGGGACGACTTTCCCCATTGGCGCATAGCTTGACGATACGCGGGTGTGGATATTGTCCGACCACACGTCCTGCTGTGCGCGGTCGTCCATCAGGGCGAGTTGGTAAGCGTGTACCGCAATGATGCCGCAGGCCCAGGCGGTCGACATGCAGGCTTCGGCTATGCCTATTTGCATGCGGAAAAAATCCTGTGGCAACATTTCGCAGCCGCCATAGCGCTTCGGCTGCAGCGCCAGAAAAAAGCCCGCCTTTTGCAGTGCATCAACACTTTCCTGCACAACCTTTCTCTGGTCGACCGTTGCTTCGGCGTTGCCGGCAATCAAGGGTATGAGGGCGTCAACGGCTGCGATGACACGTCGGGCGTCGGGATCATGGGTCTTAGGCTGAAAGCTCACGGCGATAAATATCCTGTGTAATTTCCGGTTCGGTAATGTACGCCGCTGCGAATCCGGCGGATTACAGGTATAACTACGTACGCGGGCGCGTTTGCGGGTTAGCGTGGGTCTGCGGTGACCGCGCGGATCAGAGATTCCTGGGCTGCCGAGGCGACCAGCACGCCGTCACGGGTATAGAAACTGCCGCGGCTAAAGCCGCGTCCGCCGTGGGCACTGGGCGTATCCTGTGCATAGAACAGCCACTCGTCAACACGAAACGGGCGATGAAACCATAGTGCATGGTCCAGACTCGCCGCCATCATATTCTTGTTCATCGCGGTATAGGGGTGCGGTCGCAGCGCGCAGGACAGTAAATTCCAGTCGGAAATGTACGCCAGCAAAGACTGGTGGTCGATGATGTTGTCGGATACCGGCTCTTTCGCCCTGATCCAGTAACCGGCGTTGGGAGAGGTCGGTTGCGGGTTCACCCGGTCGCGCCACTCAACCGCGCGGATATCGAACGGTGGCAAGGTGTAAATATGAGACTTTTCGCCGTATTTTTCGCGCAGTCTGCGCATGTGCTCACCTTCATCGATCAGACCTTCGGGGGGCGGCGGTTCGGTTGCCAGTGGCATTTGGTGATCCAGTCCCGGTTCTTCTTTATGAAATGACAGCGTGCAATTGAACATGACTTTGCCGGCCTGCCGCGCGGTGACGTGACGGGTGGCGAAGCTGCGACCGTCGCGAATCGGGTCAACCTGATAAATGACCGGCAATTGCGAGCGACCGGCGAGCAGGAAGTAGGCATGCAGCGAATGGCAGTACCAGTTTTCGTTGAGGCTGCGCAGCGCGGCGTTCAGGCTTTGCGCCACCACCTGACCGCCATATAGCCGGAATGCCTCATCCTGAGCGTCGGTGAAATACAGGTATTGATCGAGCTGCTGCATCTCCAGCTGCGTCATCAAATCACTGAGCGGCCGGTACCGCGTCGCACCGGTCATCTTGCGGACAAGCCGTTAAACAACCAGCTGAAATAGTCGCGCGATTGTATGGCAAGCGAATCGCTGCGTTGCGACCAGTGCGAAATGTTTAGGCACGACAGCGTGGTTCCCATAATCACGCGCCGGAATACGTCCGGGTCAATACTTTGCAGGCTGCCGTCGGCGATACCGTCGTCCACGCAGCGGTTCAGTTTCGCGACAATGCTTTCAACCCGTGGTTGCATCGATTGCCATTCGTCAGCCGGCAAGCGGGTCATCACGTTGTAGCGGATTAGCGGCCCCTGTGCTGAATTCTGGATAAAGAATATATGCCGGCAGTAGCGCTCCAGAATCTGCGCGCCGGTGCCGGCGCTGCGGTTGTTCTCCGTATAGAGCATTTCCAGCAACTCAAAGGTATGTTCGACACAGCGGCGTAACAGATCGGGTTTGCTTTTGATGTGGTAGTAAAATGCGCCCTTGGTGACACCCAGCATCTCGGCAATGGCATCGAGCGACGTATGGTCATAGCCCTGACTGTTAAACATCTGCGTGCCGGCGTTTAAAAAAGCATCGAGTTTGCGTTGTTGCTGCGCGCTTCTATCGAAACTGCCGGGTGTTGCCATCGCACTGTCGGCAAACTCAAGCGCCTGAAATTGATAGTTGCCGTCAGCGCTGGCGAGGCCAAACAGGAACAGTTCGCAGGTTTGCCGGGCGGCGGCCTCAATCTCGGTTTCGGCGAGTGTGGATAGCCAGCGCGGCATCCAGGTAACCGCGCCATTGATCGCGACAGCGAGATAGATCGGATCGCAGGGAGCGATACTACCGTCTTTGATGCCGCCCGAGATTATTGCGGTGAGCGCATTAAAATTGTGTTGATAGCGGCTGGCAATATCCTCACGCATTGCATCGGGCAGTGCATCGTTACTGTCGAGGATCGCGACATGCGGGTGCCGGCCGGCCTGAATTTCCCGCCAGCGCAGCAGACTGCCGAGAATGTATTGGCGGACTTTCGCGACGCCGGGCGCGTTCAGCGCAGCGCAATCTTCCAGCAGCTGAAAATCATAGTCGCAGCTTTCGGAGTAGCACTGATAAATCAGGTCCAGTTTCGTTTTGACGTAGTAGTAGAGACTGGTTTTAGTCAGATCAAGCGTCGCGGCGACCTGTTTTAATGTGGTGGCGCCGCTGCCCTGGGAGTTGAACAGGCGCGCGGCTTCCGACAACAAGGTCATACGCCGGTTCTGATATTGCGCGCGTTTATCGAATGGAGAAAATATCGGGGTGTGGCCGGGCATGTGAAATCCGAATGTATCTGATGCCGCGGCATCGCGGGCCAAGCGCCACATTCTAACTATTTGGCAAACTGATGCCAAAACTATCGAAAATAATGGCGTATTGTGGCGCTGGTAATTCAGTAGGCGCGGCGTACAATCTGACTGCCCGTCG
>JBFJYC010000222.1:0-5380 GCA_041622815.1 Spongiibacteraceae bacterium
CTCTTTGTTGTCCAGGGTCAGCAAACTCGGGGTGGAAAGAATATTTGACTCGGTATCGGTCGTCAGCGCGTTAATCAATGCCGCAAAATTAACTTTGTTGCTGATCTTGCCGACCCCGATAGCGATGCCTTCTATAGCACTCAGTGCCGAGGCCGCCGCTGTTTCGTCGCCGCTGATCGCCGCGCCGGCGACATCAAATATACCCCTGCCGCTGCTGCCGAAATTGACGCCGCCAACCGGTGTGCTGCCTTCGCGGTCGCCGCGGAATAACCACTGCACGCCGAGTTCCTTGGCGCGGGTATCGGAGATTTCGATAATGATCGCTTCGACTAATACCTGCGCACGGCGGATATCGAGCTTACGGACAACATCGTCGAGGCTGGCAATAATATGCGGGCTACCGGAAATCACGAGGGCATTGGTGCCTTCATCAGCCTGAATTTTGACCGACGGTCCGCGCGCTGAGGCGCCACCTGTTTTGGCGGTTTCGCCTTTGATCACCGCATCGGCGATGCTTTCGAGCACCTTGGCGAGTTCCGTCGCCTTGGCGTAGCGCAGGTAGATAACCTTGATGTTAGCGGAGCCGCTGGTATCGCGGTCCAGTTGCGACACCAGTGAACGCAGCTTCTGACGCTCGGTGCTGTCACCGTTAATAATCAGGGTGTTGGTTCGTGCATCGGAGGATACCGACGGCGCGATACCGATCTGATTTTTGGCGTTCTCAGAAATCAGCTTGTTGAGTATGGACTCCATTTCATCGGCGGAGGCATTGCGCAGCGTCACGGTCTCGGTGCTCTGACTGCCGGACTGGTCGACCTGCTCGATAATCTGCAGAATGCGGCGCACATTCGCTTCACGATCCGTGATCAGTAATACATTAGATTCGGCGTAGTGGGTAATGACCCCGGTGCGGTTGTCGATTAACGGCCGCAGGGTCGGAATCAGCTTATTGACGTCGACGTTTTTCAGTTGCGCGATACGGGTGATGATTTTTTCACTGCGGTCAGGGCGCGAGATCGCGCTCTGCACTTCAATGCCTTCGATCTTAGCGGCCTGATTGGGAATAATTTTGAGAATATCGTTGCCGACGTCTACTACGGCAAAACCGTTCACTCCGAGTTGCAGCAGGAAAATTTCGTAAAGCTCACGGGCGGACTGTTTGCGCGGGCTATTGAGGGTAATTTTGCCAGTGACACGGCTGTCGACAATCATGGTCTTACCAGTGATCTTGGCGACTGTGTCGATGAATTCGCGAATATCAACATCGCGCATATTCAGGTCGTAGCCTTCATTTTGTGCGCTGACGGCGCCGGCACTGAGCAGGCCGAGTGTCAGCAGCAATTGAAGAATCCCACCGAGGCTTGGTAGGCACCATGTGAAGGCGGAGCTGCGGGCTATTACTTTGGTCAAGGGTTGTCTGCCACCGGAGTTGCTTGCAAATACCTGTCGCTAGCTGCCAATATCCGCGGGCGGATCTGTTGATGCTGTCGGGTACCCGGCCGCTGCGACGTTGAATTTTATGGCAGGCAGTATATCAGCATAATCACGGATTTATGCAGACAATCCAGAAATCAGATGCGGTGAGGCGGCGGGGGTTTTGCGTCCCGGTTGCTCCCGTCTAACCAGTGTAAAAAGGTATCTCGCGGATGGACCTGGAATCAATCGAACTGATCAAACAATTGAAGGCGCGTTATTTCAGGGGGCTTGATACCGGCGATTTGCCGCTGCTGAAAACGGTGTTTACCGAAGATGCGAAAGCCTGTTTCAAAGGTGGCCATTACGATTTCACGCTCGCTGGCTGGTCAGAACTCGAGGAGTTCTACCGCACTTCCTTTACACCGACCCGTTTCGGCATGCATCAGGCACACCACCCGGAGATTACGGTCGAGGGCGATCGCGCCGAGGGCATCTGGTATCTGCACGATATATTTATCAATCTCGAAGACAATACAAGGCTCACCGGATCCGCGTTTTATACTGATATTTACCGGCGCAGCGATGGTGTCTGGCGCATTGCTGAAACCAGCTACAAACGCACCTTTGAAGAGATTGAGCAGCGTGACGACCGCATGACGATACTGGTGAAGCCCATCAACTGAGCGCCGGCGGCCGCTGCTTACGGCTCCAGTACTACCTTTATGGCACCGCCGGCACGATCGGCAGCCTGGGCAAATGCCTCCGGCGCCGCGCTCAGCGGATAGCGGTGGCTGATCATCAGCGACGCCAGTATCCGGTTGCGGTCGAGCAGGGCACAGGCATCGTCAATATCTCTTATTGCACCGTGTTTGCTGTACATGGATGCGGGCACTACACGGATTTCCTTCATGCAGAGACCGATCGCGTTCAGGTCCAGGCCCTGCCAGTAGGTGGCCAGCAACAGCAGGGTGCCGCCGGGCTTGCAGAGTTCGATGCAGCGGTTCACGGCAGAAGCGGATCCCGCACAGTCGATCACCAGATCATATTCTCCACTTGCTTGCAGCCCGGCCCCGAGGGCTTCGCCGGCGCGACGCTGGGCATCGTGCCGCGCCAGCACATCAGTTGTCAGACCTTTGTCACGGCAGGCAGCCAGCGCGCAAAGGCCAATACTGCCGCCGCCGATGATGGCAACCCTTGCGCGGGGCCGGACAGCTGCCAGCCGCAAGCCGTGGCTGGCTACCGCGAGCGGCTCGATCAGACAGGCGTCCGCGACGGGCAGTCCGCTTGGGAGCGGCACCAGGCAGCGGGCCGGAACAATAATCTCTTCAGCCATACCGCCGTCCCTGCTGACTCCGTAGAGACCGTCGAAACTATTGCGGCACAGGTGGTAGTCATCAGTCTGGCAAAAATCGCAGTGACCGCAGGGTGCCATTGGCTCGATGGCAACCGCCTGACCATTTTCGGCAATACCGGCCATTTCATGGCCGAGTGTTGCGGCGGGCGCAAACTCGCTGTCGAGCAGATGCAAATCCGAACCACAAATGCCGGCGGAACGGATTTTTATCCGCACACCGTCCCCCTGCGGTGCCGGCACATCGGCGACGATGACGGTTTTGTTGCAGCAGCGAACGGCTTTCATGGCGGGCCTTTCTGAAAAGCCTGATGGGGTCGTAACGGTACAAAATAATACCGGTGTTGGCGATTTATTTACTAGGCACTGTGCTTTTTTTGCTAGAGTGTGCCGCGTTTATCAACACGGGAGTTAGATTTTGGAGTTTCTGGCGGAATATGGCATGTTCCTGGCGAAAACTGTCACGCTATTGGCGGGGCTGGTGTTTGCACTGGGCATGATCGCGTCGATGGGGATGCGGCAGCGGCACGGTGAAGATCCCGGGCAGATCGAATTGACGCCTCTCAACGACCGCTACCGTGACTGGGAATATCAGTTCAAAGACGCACTGCTGGATGATCATCAGATCAAACTGGAGCATAAGGCAGAAAAGAAGCGGCGTAAGGACGAGAAAAAAGCGTCGAAAAAAGGTACCGATACACCCAAGAAAAGATTATTCGTGCTCGATTTCGAAGGTGATATCAAAGCCTCCGCGGTCGACAATATGCGTAATGAAATCACTGCCTTGCTGACATTTAGCGGTAAGGAAGATGAGGTTTTGGTCAGGCTCGAGTCCGCCGGTGGCATGGTGCACAGCTACGGCCTGGCAGCCTCGCAGCTGCGCCGTATCAGCGACAGCGGTCTGGCGCTGACGGTGGCCGTAGACAAGGTGGCCGCCAGCGGCGGCTATATGATGGCCTGTGTTGCGCGCCATATTATCGCGGCGCCGTTTGCCATATTGGGTTCCATCGGCGTCATCGCCCAGCTGCCGAATTTTAACCGGCTGCTTAAAAAACATGATGTTGATATAGAGTTGCACACAGCCGGTGAATACAAACGAACGCTGACCATGCTCGGTGAAAATACCGAGAGCGGCCGCGAGAAGTTTCGCGAAGAATTGCAGGACACCCATGAACTGTTCAAAGAGTTTGTGGGTGCGAACCGGCCGGCATTGGATATTGCAGCGGTTGCCACCGGTGAAATTTGGTACGGCAGTCGCGCGCTGGATCAAAAACTGATTGATGAAATACAAACCAGCGATGACTATTTGATGGCGCGCAGGGACACTCACGACATTGTCGGGGTGAAATACGTGCACAAGAAAACGCTGCCGGAGAAGCTCGGATTAGCGGTGGAGGGTGGCATTGCCGGTGCGGTGATGCGCCTTTTCGATCGTGCGACAACAGAAAGGTTTGTGCGATGAAGAGACCGGGAACTGAGGATTTGGCGATACCGGCACAGCAACGCGGTTTCACGCTGATTGAAATCATGGTGGTTGTGGTAATTCTCAGCGTGCTGATCGGTTTGGTGGCACCGAATATTCTGGGGCGTGTAGATGAAGCGCGGGTGACGGCGGCGCAGACCGATATCGGTACGCTGGAGCAGGCTCTGGAATTATATAAACTGGATAATCATCACTACCCGTCGACGGATCAGGGGCTGGATGCACTGGTAACAAAGCCGGCCGGTTCGCCGGAGCCGCGCAACTGGAACGAATCCGGGTATCTGAAGAAAGGCAAAGTGCCGCTGGACCCGTGGTCCAATGAATACATATATCTCAGCGTAGCCAATGGCAGTCGCTACGAGTTGTATTCACACGGGGCCGATGGCCGCGAGGGCGGGGAAGGCTACAATGCAGATATTGGTGTCGATGATAGAGATCGTTAAACTCCGGCCAATTTAAAGCAGCCCCGGTTAGCCTTCCACTACCAGCACCCGCAGACATTCGAGCGTGCACTGCACGCTTTTTAACGCGCTCAGACCCAGCGCGGTTTCAGCGGCAAAGCCTTCAATTTCATCTTCTGCTACCAACTGATTGACCTTGGCGAGGGCTTCGAGGCGGCGTTGTTCCGTTGCGCGTGCCGCTGCGTAGGCGGTGCGGGCGGCGGCGGCCTGTGCGTCGGCCAGCTCGGCCGCACTATTATCGAGATGATCGATAATGCCACTGAGCGGCTCGCGCAGCTGCTGCAATGCGCGTTGTAAAATGTGCTTCTTGACCGGTTTGCGCAGCTTGTTCAGTAATTCCGGCGCCACTTTATCACCGAGGCTGCGTAACTGGTCGTCGACCAACAGGCGGGCCACCGGTGTTTTAAGGTGGCGGGCTAATTGCAGACGGGCGGGTGCCGCGATATCGATGCGGTAGATTGCCTCAACCAACAGGCTGCCGGGTCGCAAGCCTTTGGCAGCGAGCGTCACCAGCGAGGTGCTGCCGAGTTCACTGCTCATGACCAGATCCATGCCCGCGACAATCAGCGGGTGTTCCCATGTCAGCCAGGCCAGATCTTCACGGGTGAGCGCTTTTTCCCGGTCGAAGGTGCCGCTGAGGCCCTCTTCGGGCAGGCCGGGAAAAGCCTC
>JBFJYC010000223.1:0-5362 GCA_041622815.1 Spongiibacteraceae bacterium
CGCAATCGTTAGGCACGGCGCTGAGCTGTGGTGCACGGGACAATCAGGGCGCGCTTTGAGCACCGGCTGCGTGTTCGTGCTTCGCGAGGAAGTGTCTGAGCGCTTCCCAGCGAGTTGTCCGAGCGTCAATCGCGCAAACGACGCGACTGCGCCCGTCCCGCCTACCGCATCCTGCCGGCAGTCCGGGATAAGACAACCTAAGCATGCCCACCGGATAACTAGCGGTCGTCGAGCAAGGCCTCAGCCCGGTCTGCTGCGAGCAAAACCTGCTTCGGTGCGGTGCCGCCCATATGGTCGCGCGCCGCCACACAGGCCTCCAGCGTCAGGACGTCGGCGATGTCGGCTTCGATCAGCTCACTGAACCCCTGCAGGGTCTCCAGCGAAAGGTCGGCCAGATCGCAGCTCTGCTCGACACAGAGTGCGACCGCCGTGCCGACCACCTCATGGGCGTCGCGGAACGGCAGGCCTTTTTTCACCAGATAGTCAGCGAGATCGGTCGCGGTGGCGAAGCCTTTTTGGGCGGCGGCGCGGGTCGCGTCCTTGTTGACCTCGAACGCCGGCACCATATCGGCGTAGGCGAGGAGCGAGTCGCGCAGTGTGTCCACCGCATCGAATAAGGGCTCCTTATCTTCCTGATTGTCCTTGTTGTAGGCCAGCGGCTGGCCTTTCATCAGGGTCAGCAGATTGGTGAGGTGTCCGTAGACACGACCGGTTTTGCCGCGCACCAATTCCGGCACGTCAGGGTTCTTTTTCTGCGGCATGATTGAGGAGCCGGTGCAGAAGCGGTCCGGCAGGTCGACGAAGCCGAATTGCGACGAATTCCAGATAATCAGCTCTTCGGAGAAGCGCGATAAATGCATCATCGCAATGCTCGCGCAGGCACAGAATTCAATCGCAAAGTCACGGTCGCTGACCGAATCCAATGAGTTTTCAGTCGGTTTGTCGAAGCCCAGTGCGCGGGCGGTTTGCTCGCGATCGATCGGGTAGCTGGTGCCGGCCAGCGCGGCAGCGCCCAGCGGCGACTGGTTGAGGCGCCGGCGACAGTCCAGCAGGCGCCCATAGTCGCGCTCCAGCATTTCGTTCCATGCCAGCATATGGTGCCCGAAGGTCACCGGCTGGGCGGTTTGCAGGTGCGTAAAGCCGGGCATCACAGTATCCGCCTCGCGGCGCGCAAGCTCGATCAGGCCGCGCTGCAGGCGGGTGATGAGTTCGGCGATGGCATCGATTTCAGCGCGCAGCCAGAGGCGGATATCGACCGCCACCTGGTCGTTGCGGGAGCGACCGGTATGCAGTTTTTTACCGGCATCGCCGATTAATTCGATCAGCCGCGCCTCGATATTCATGTGGACATCTTCGCGTGCAACCGACCACTTGAAGGCGCCGGTCTCGATCTCGGTGCCGATCCGTTCCAGCCCCTCAATAATCGCGCTGGTCTCATCGGCGCTGAGCAGGCCGGCATCCTGCAGCATTGCAGCGTGGGCGACGGAGCCGGCGATATCCTGACGGAACATACGCTGATCAAAGCGGACCGATGCGGTAAATTCGCCGACAAAGGCATCGGTGGCTTCGCTAAAGCGGCCGCCCCAGGCCTGATTTCCGGTTTCACTCATAATTTCATTTTCACTCGTTGTCGTATCGGGCAGGCATCTGCCGGACGCAGTGTTAATCCGGCGCGTAGTATAACGGCGTTTGCGCGGCTTTAGTGCGTGCTAAGCTTGCCCTATGCGCCCTGGTACCAGCTATTTTCCCGACCTTTGCTCCGTCATGTCGTTGCTGGTTTTGTTATTGCTGGCGATATTTACCGCGCTGATTGTGACGCTGTTGCGCAGCGGCCTGCCGGAATTTGACTGGGCGGGGTTTGCACTGGCGCTGTTGTTTACCTGCTGGGCGACGCTGATTTGTGCCGGCGTGCTGTGCCGGCTATCGGATTGGCTCGATACGCGGACGGCATTCACTGCGGCGGCATTTACCTTGTTGCTGGTACTCATGGTCGTCGCGTTGCTTACCGTGTTGGCACAATGGTGGGCGCAGGGTAGTTACGCCGGCTCGGGCATTTGGTCGGTGAGCTGGCCGGGGGTGGCCGAGCATGTGTTGATTGCCAGCATCCTCACCGGCATCGCACTGCGCTATGCCGCGGTCAACCGGGAGCTGCGGTTACGGGAGCAGAGCGAGCTGACCGCGCGACTGGAAGCCTTGCAGGCGCGCATCAAACCCCATTTCCTGTTTAACAGCCTCAATAGCATCGCCAGCCTGATTCATCAGGCGCCGGCGGATGCGGAGCAGGCGGTACTGGATTTGGCGGCATTGTTCCGGGCCGGTTTGTCGCAGCGCGAAACACTGGTGTGCTGGCGTCAGGAGCGCACCTTATGTGAACAGTATTTGCGTATTGAACAGCTGCGACTCGGCGATCGCCTGCAGGTCGAATGGCGGACGCAGTGGCTCGATGAGGATCTGAAGTTACCGGCTCTCAGCGTTCAGCCACTACTGGAAAATGCGATCCTGCACGGCATTCAGCGCAGTGCCGAGCCCGCTGTGCTCAGCATCGAAGCGATTGATGAGGGGGGCTGCGTTGTGTTGCGTATTTCCAACCCGTTGCCGGCGGCAAGCGAAAGCACGCGCGAGGAGGGCAATAACATGGCGGTAGAGAACATCCGCCACCGGCTGCATGCCTGTTTCGGCGAGCGCGCGGGGCTCGACCTCGGTGTTGATGGCGACTGTTACGTCGCGAGTCTGCGGCTGCCGCAAGGCGGGCAGGGCGCTTGAAAATTCTGATCGTTGACGATGAACCGTTGGCCAGAGCGCGTCTCGTGCGGATGCTGGCCGCGATACCGGACACTCAGGTGGTCGGCGAGGCTGAGCAGGGCGCGCAGGCGCTGGAACTGGCGGCGAAGTTGCAGCCGCAGGTCGTGTTACTCGACATTGAAATGCCGGGCATGAGCGGGGTTGATGTCGCGCGCGAGCTCGCCGCGCAGCAGCCGGCACCGGCGGTCCTGTTTTGTACCGCTCATGATGAATATGCGATTAACGCGTTTGATGCGGCCGCGGTTGCCTATTTGGTCAAACCGGTGGAGGCCGCGCAGCTGGCACAGGCATTGAAGCGCGCGGCGACACTTAACCGCGCGCAGCTAGAAGTCTTTTCGCAAGCTGCGCCCGCTGACGCGCCACGCCTGAAATTGCGGCGCGATGAGGACATCCAGTTGATGCCGGTGTCCGATGTCATCGGTTTTCGCGCAGACAATAAGCGGGTGTTTGTGGTGTGCGATGACGGTGAGCACTTTGTGGAGGAGTCTTTGGTCGAACTGGAAGCGGCTTACCCCGAGTACCTGACACGGGTGCATCGCGCGGCGCTGGTCGTCACCGGCAGAGTGGCGGGTCTGACCCGCGACGGCCTCAGCGGCTTCCGGCTGAAGCTACAACACTCTGACTGGGCGCCTGCGGTCAGCCGCCGACACCTGCCCGCGGTCCGACGCCTGCTCAACCAACGTTGAGCGGACATGTCGCGGTCGCCGGTGTAATATTGCGCGCCTGTTAATACACCCCCCTGATCCGGAATTCAGCTTGCCTAAACCTTTGATCATTGCTACCCGAGAAAGCCCGCTGGCGCTGTGGCAGGCGCGCTATATCGCCGCGCGAATCGGGCAGTTGCGCCCGGGCCAGGCGGTCGAGTTACTGGGCATGACCACGACCGGCGATCAGCTGCTGGATTCGCCGCTGTCACAGGTCGGTGGCAAGGGGCTGTTTGTTAAAGAACTGGAGCAGGCGATGCTGGACGGTCGAGCCGATCTGGCGGTGCACTCGATGAAAGATGTACCGGTCGAACTGCCGCCCGGATTTTGTCTCGCCGCAATTTGTGAGCGCGAAGATCCGCTCGATGCGTTTGTCAGTAATAAATACAGCAGTTTTGACGAGTTGCCGGTCGGCGCCCGGCTGGGTACCGCGAGCCTGCGGCGCCAGAGTCAACTGCAGGGCTTGCGCCCGGATATCCGCGTCAAAACCCTGCGTGGCAATGTGAATACCCGGCTGCGCAAACTCGACAACGGTGATTTCGATGCGATTGTGCTGGCCAGCGCGGGCTTGAAGCGCTTGCAAATGGAGCAGCGGATCGCGGCGCGCATCGCGCCGGAAATCTGCCTGCCGGCGCCGGGTCAGGGCGCGCTCGGTCTCGAATGCCGCGCGGACGACGCCAATCTGCGCGCGTTGCTCGATGAGCTCAATCATGCGCCAAGTGCGGCGCTTGTGCAGGCCGAGCGGGCGATGAACCGGCGCCTGGAAGGCGGCTGCTCGGTGCCGGTGGGTGCCTATGCGATCACTGAAGCCGATGGCGGATTGTGGTTGCGCGGACTGGTGGCGGCGGTAGACGGGTCGGTTATTTTGCGCGCCGAAGCGCGCGCGCCGGCGGCTGAAGCCGAAGCGCTCGGTGATCGCGTCGCCGGGAAACTGTTGCAGCAGGGTGCGGCGGAGCTGCTCGCGACATTGCGCGCCACCGACTAGTGCCCGGGCTTTCGCGACTGAGAATTTTATTGACCCGGCCGCGGGGGCGGGGTGACCCGCTCGCTGCAGAACTGGAATCTAGGGGGGCGGTTGTGCTGCAGCTGCCACTGCTGGAAATTGTGCCGCTTGAAAGCGAGGCCGACGCGACGTTGATCCGCCACAATCAGCAGCTGCTGAATTCTGTCGGCGACTATTCCGCACTCATATTTATCAGTACTAATGCCGTTGCCGCCTGGCGCGAGATGGCCGGTGCGCGCGCTTCTACTGCGCCCGGATGTTTTGCCGTCGGCGCTGCGACCGCTGCAGCCGCGGCCGCAGCCGGCTGCAAAGTGCTGGGTGCCGGTACCAACAGTGAAACCCTGCTGGCTTTGCCGGCAATGCAGGGGCTTAGCGGTAAAGTGATGATCGTGCGTGGCGTCGGCGGCCGAGAGCTGCTCGCCAGCGCCCTGCGGTCGCGGGGCGTGACGGTCGATTACCTTGATGCCTACCGGCGGCGCCCGACCGCGATTGATCCCTCTGAGTTTGTGGCCGTTATCAGCGATGCAGGTTGCAATGCGATTTGTGCCTATAGTGGTGAAACCGTTGCCGCGCTGGACCGGTTGCTGACAGCGGCCGGCGCAGCTAAGCTGCGAGGCATACCTTTGGTGGTGCCCGGTGCGCGGGTTGCAGATATTGCAACTGCGGCGGGGTTCTCCCGGGTGAGCGCAGCGGACAGCGCAGCGCCGGAGTCAATGCTGGAGGCTATTGCCGGCGTTGAGGCCTTGGATTTTAGTCACGAACTGTAATTTCCAGTCAATCAGGATTTTGAACCGGTTAGCAACCGGAAATACTATGAGCGAAGATCAGAACAAACCCGCACAAGAGCCCATCA
>JBFJYC010000224.1:0-5306 GCA_041622815.1 Spongiibacteraceae bacterium
GGTTGCGGATAAACAGGCGCACCAGTCCGACCAGATCATCGGTGCTCCAGAAGCCGAGCATATAGGCCTCCGCTATCCCGATAGATCCGCCGAAAGCCGCGTATTGAAAAAATAACGGGTTGTTTACGTTAACACGCACTTCAATCTGATCGGGGCGCAGCTGCCCTAGTGTCACCGCTTCGCTGAGGCCGGCGCCCTCTAAGTGCAAACAGCCCCAGTTAAGTTGGTCGATGCGTTGTATAAACAAGCGGCGCAGAATCCGGGTAAACCAAGTGGCCGGGGCGGACTGATCGGCGCCTGCATAGTGCTCGACTGTGCCATTCATGACGGGGATTCTCCTGAAATATTGGGGGGTGGTTCGGTTTTTGGGTGCTTGCCCGGATGCGAATAGAAAGGAACCCGCTTTAGCCATAGCCGCAACGCCTGCCAATAAATGGCGCTGCTGACGCGCCAGCTGAGCAATGGATAGCGCACCAGCATCGCGGCCATATTGCGGGCATTGGCAGTGCGGCGATTCAGTTCCAGTGCCGCGCTGAATGCCGGCTTATCGTCGAGGAAGTTCATTAGCTTGAGGTTGATGTCGCCGCCCGCGGATAGCGATATCAAAAGCCGGTAGGTCATGGCCATCGGCATAAACGGAGAGACGTGCATCGCCTTGTCAAAGTCGACGCGGATTTGGCTTTTACCGTCGGCCATCGGCGCCGTTATTGGCAGTACATAAAGATGCTGTTCGTTCCAGGGTGTGCTGTGTACCTCGACTACCAGACTATGCAAGTGGGTGCTCTTGGCTTCGTGGCAGAAATAGACGCTGATCGGGTTAAAGCACCAACCGAGGTAGCGCGGCATCGTCAGCAGGCTGACCTTGCCCGGACGCATTGTTTGCAGGCGTCGTTCGACGAGATCTCGTATTGCGGTAGCCAGATCAGGGGCGCCATCGCGGAGATGGTCGCGGCGGTAGAAACTCACAAAATTCGGCCGCTCCAAAGACCACAGCCAACGGCCTTTGAACAGTGCCGGCAGATTATCGAGATCGAACAACATCATTGCGGTTGCATAGGTGAATGCATGGACTTTCGGGCCGGCACGTTTATGCCGAACCTGTCCGGTGTAAACGGCGCTGCCGGTGAGACTGGCCGCGCTCATAGCGATAAACCGAAGCCAGCAGCCACGTCGAGTGCGCTGCGGACGCCGTCTTCGTGAAAGCCGTTATAGCGCCAGGCACCGCAATACCAGGTGTTGTTGGCGCCGCTAATCTGTTCCACCTGCGCGCGAGCGGAGGCCGCCTTGGCGGTGAACAGCGGGTGTGCGTATTGGTAGCGCCCCAATATTTTTGATGCTGCAATTTTCTGGTTTTGATTCAGCGTGACGCAAAACCGGGTCGGTGAATCGATGCCCTGCAGGCGGTTCATGTCATAGGTTACCGTTGCGGGTACGCTGTTATCGCCACCCAGGCGGTAATTCCAGCAGGCGCCGGCGCGCTCGCGGCGCGGCAGCAGGCTGGCATCGGTGTGCAGTACCACATCATTCATCTGGTAGGGCAGGTCGCGCAGAATTCCGGACTCTAGCGGCGACGGATCGCGTAGCAGTTTTAGTGCCTGATCGCTGTGACAGGCCAGTACCACCGCGTCGAATGCAAGTTCAGCGTTATCGGTGTAGATGGTGGCACCTTTGGCATGGCGTGCAACACCCCGAACCGGAGTGTTGAGTTCGATGTGATCACGGTAGCGCCGGCACAGCGGTTCGATATAGGCACCTGAGCCGCCTTTAACAACCCGCCACTGAGGCCGGTCGTCGATCTGTAGCAGGCCGTGATTATTGAAGAATTCGATAAAGTGGCGCGCGGGAAAAGCGGCGGCGTCGGCCAGCGATCCGGACCAGATGGCAGCGCACATTGGCAACAGATAGTCGCGGTTGAGCGCCTCGGAATAGCCCTCTGAAGCGAGCCAGTCGCCGAGGGAAATGTCGTTATTTCCGGCGTGTAGGATACTGGACGCCGATTTGTTAAAGCGCAGAATTTCGAGCAGAAAGCGATAGTGCGCCGGCCGCAAAAGATTGCGTCGTTGCGCAAAAAAAGTGTTCAGATTGGTGCCGGCATATTCGAGGCCGGTCTTTTCGCAGCTGACGCTGAAGCTCATTTGGGTCGGCTGGCTTTGCACGCCGAGCTGGTTCAGCAGGCGGATAAAATTCGGGTAGGTGGCTTCGTTGAAAACAATAAAACCGGTGTCTATCGCATAGCTGCGCTCCGCCACTGCAACGTCGACGGTGTGGGTGTGGCCGCCGAGCCGTGACTCGCTCTCAAACAGCACAACTTCGTGCTGTTTGGAGAGCAGGTGAGCGCTGACCATACCGGCGATGCCGGCGCCTACTACTGCAATTTTCAAGTGATCTACGCTTCATCCGACTGACAGATTAGCTATACGCGTCGGAGCAAATGCCAGATCATCACCGAGCTTACTTTTTTAGCTGGTAAGCCCAGGTAAAGCGGATTGTTTGAAAATCGAAATCGTCATCCGAACCCTCGGCAACGGTGCCGCCGCTAGCCGGAGAGCCGAAGGCCATAGTGGCGCCGCCCATCATTGTCGGGTCATTCGGGCCGCCGTCAAAACGGGTTTGAAAATCTTCGTCACCGAGATTGACCAGACTGTACTCGACACCGAAGCGCATCTGCTCGTTGTAGGCGATGTCGACGCCGATGCCAATCACATAGCCCGCGGTCCAGCCACCATCGTCGCCGTTATCACCGCGGAATGCGCCGGAGTTGCCCTGCCAGGAATAGTCCACGTCGCCGTAAGCCAGGCCGGCGGTGATATAGGGCGTTATATTGTTGTGGCGCCAGCCGAGTTTGCCCTTGAGCGTCGCCAGCGTATCGACGCTGCGGCGTTCAACATAAGTCGCCGGTGTCGACGAGAATGCACTCTGGTCCTGGGAGATATCGGTTTTGGCGATATCGAGTACGACACCGTAAATCAGTCTGCCCTGGGCAAATTCAGCACCGACTTGCGCGGCGACAATACTGCCGGCGTCAAAGTTGCCGTTGAAATTGTTGCCAAACGCGTTGTTGATCGCGGCTGAGTTATCAGTGCCGTCAACACGACGAAACTCAAGTTCGCCTGTGTCGCCCGGGTTAAAGCCGGCACCGGCATTTAATCCGATATGAACGCCAGCCCAATCGAGTGCCGAGGCGGTACTGGTCATGAGCACGGCGACACTAAATGCGGCGAGTGGTCGTAGAAACATAGGGTGGTCCTTTTTGTCGAGTGGCTTGGTGCGGGTGTAAATCCACCACAATACGCACTAGCAAGCCTGGCGGATCACCGCATCACAGGTTTTTTAACAGGGGTGGCGGTATCGGTGTGCGGGCTGCCGCCTAGTTGATGACTCTTCGGTTGCGACGATGAGATTATTTTGGACAGGGGGTGATCCGGTAACGCTTTAACTGCGTAATGTTACTTACGCGTCTGGAATCGGGCGCGCACGTATCCGCCGGGCGTGAATAATGCCGGTCTTCAGGAGCTATACACATGTCTCATTCCCAGAACCGTCCGGGATCTCTCGCTAAGTTAGGGTTGGCCGTCACTATGGCTGCAGTAACCTCGATAGCGTCCGCATCCAGTCACCGCGAAGCACCGTTTATCGCCTCCGTGCCGAAAGTAGATGGCACCGATTTTTATATGTTCAACAGCTACGAATCTGGCCGTGCCGGATTTGTCACGGTCATCGCCAACTATCAGCCGCTGCAGGATGCTTACGGCGGCCCCAACTATTTCTCGATGGACCCGAAAGCGCTGTATGAAATTCACATCGACAACGATGGTGATGCAGTAGAAGACCTGACCTTCCAGTTCCGCTTTCAGAATATCTTTGCTCAGGCGAATGCTGGCAATATTGTTGTCGACGGCACCGTCAACGGCGAGACCCGTAGCGGCGAGCCCGAGCAACGCGTGCAAGTGCCATTGATCAATTTGTTGGGCGGCAGCGGCGCTAGTCCTAGCCTCGTGAATCGCGTTGAAACGTTTACCGTTACCGTAGCTACCGACGGCCGTCGCAGCGGTAACTTTAGCAATGTCACCAATGCCAATGGCGGTGCCACGACCTTTACCAAGCCGCTGGATAATATCGGCAGCAAGTCGATTCCCGACTACGAAGGCTACGCAAACAGCTTTATCTACGACATCGACGTACCCGGCTGTTCATCGCCCGGTCGCATGTTTGTCGGCCAGCGCCGCGAAGGATTTGTGGTCAATCTCGGTCAGGTTTTCGACCAGATTAATTTGAACCCGCTCGGCCCGCGCAACAGTGCTGCCAATATTATAGACGACAAAAACATTACATCGATCGCACTGGAACTGCCGACGTCGTGTCTCACCGCCGGCGGCGACCCGGTAATCGGCGCGTGGACCACCGCGAGCCTGCGTCAGGCGCGTCTGCTGAATCCGGCACCGGCGGGACCCAACGATAATGCACGGGGGCGCGGTCCGGACCGACAGGGTGGCGCATGGACCCAGGTCTCTCGATTGGGCAGCCCGCTGGTCAACGAAGTCGTTATTGGTATTACCGACAAAGACAAGTTCAACGCCAGTATACCGAGTGATGACGTGGCTAATTTCGGTGGCTATGTGCTGTATCCGTCCCTGCCAATCTTGGTTCAGGTCTTGTTCGATGTGCCCGCGCCGGTAACGCCGCGCTTAGACTTACTCGCTGCGTTTGTTACCGGCATCACCACCGGCCCGAACGATACCCCGGCCAATTTTAAGTTCACCTCGCCCGCTAATCCCAATGCGGTACCCGGTGAAATGCTGCGCATGAATACCGCGATAGGACCGGTCGGACCGTTGGACGGTAGCTTTAGCGATCTGGGCTTTCTCGGTTGCGATCTGGGCGGTTTTCCGAACGGTCGTCGGGTGGTCGATGACGTTGTCGATATCGCGCTGACGGTTGCAGAAGGTGCGCTGACCGGCAGCAACGGACTGCAGACGTGTGACTTGTCAGGATCTTCGCCGACAGTCGCCAATGCCGGTGCTGTTGTCAACGATGGCGCCCAGCCCGACGTGAATGACTACCTGATGGTGTTTCCGTATCTGAACACACCGATTTCAGGAGCGCCGTAATGAAGCGCGCAAATATTGTCCTGGCTTCGCTCTGCCTGTTGTCACTGCTAACCGCCTGTGGTGGTAGCAGTAGCGACCGCAGCAATCCGGTAGCAACCACATCTTCGGTGGCGGCCAACGCAATTGCGACTACCGATGAGACTTCTCTGCCGTTCTCGATCAACAACCTTGATCTTGCCGCCAGCGATACCAGCGAAA
>JBFJYC010000225.1:0-5263 GCA_041622815.1 Spongiibacteraceae bacterium
TCATGGTCAACTTTGCGCAAATCCGCCTCCTTCTATGGGGGTGTCGGGTCCGATTTTAACCTGAATTAAGTTTAATATCGGACGATTGATATATTTAAAAATTATACATATCATACGTCCGATATAAATAAACATCCAATCCCAAGCCGGAGTTGATATGACTGAAGCCGCCGTTGCCGATTACAAAAGCGCCCCCGATAACACCGATCTTGGTCACATACCGGGCAATTTCGGCTTCCCGGTGCTTGGGCACAATCTCAGGCTGTACAACGACTACTACGGTCTGATCGACAGCCAGTACAGGAAATTCGGTCCGGTATCGCGTTTTGCCCTCGCCGGCCAGAAAGGTTTGCTGCTGGTCGGTGCCGATATGTACCAGCAAATCTACCTCGACAAGGACCGCAATTTCTCGGCGGAGATGGGCTACGCCAACTCCCTCGGCCGGTTTTATAAAGGTGCGCTGCTGTTGCTGGACGGGGATGAGCACCGCTTCCAGCGCCGCCTGATGCAAACCGCATTCAAAAACGATGCCATGCGCGGTTACCTTGATCAAATGGCACCGATCTTGAGAAATGCGATTGCCACCTGGCCGCACAAGCCCGGCTTTCATTTCGTGCCGGAAGTGAAGCAGGCCCTACTCGATGTCGCAGCATTAATTTTTGTCGGCCTCGATGAGCTGGACGAGCAGGCCGAAATTTTGAACAAGGCATTTCTGGATGTGGCGAAGGGGCTTGAGGGAATTATTCCGAAAGAAATTCCCGGCACGCTATACAAGAAAGGCAAGGACGCCGAGCGTATTTTGCATGAGTTCTTCGCCAAGCTGATCGATGTGCGCCGCGCCGGTGACGGCAACGATGTGTTCAGTCACTTCTGCCGTGAGAAAACCGCGGAAGGTGAATTCTTCAGCGACGAAGAAATCATCCGTCATATGACGTTCTTATTGTTTGCCGCGCATGACACCACTACCAGCGCGTTAAGCCATCTGTTTATGTATCTGGCGCGTGACCCGCAGTGGCAGCAGCGCTTGCGCGATGAGGCTGAGGGTTTAGGCCGCGATACGCTGAGCTACGAAGACCTGGATAATATGCCGCTGACCGATGCGGCAATTCGTGAAACGCTGCGTCTGCACCCGTCGGTGCAGCTGATGCAGCGACGCACGGTGCGGGAGTGTGAGTTGGAGGGGCATCGCATACCGGCAAACACGCTGCTGTTTATCGCGCCGCAGTACTTGCACCGTATGGAAGAGCACTGGACCAACCCGGATGAGTTCGACCCGGAGCGCTGGCTGGAGCCACGGCTGGAACATAAAAACCACAGCTTTAACTTTCTTGGTTTTGGTGGTGGTGCGCACAAATGTATCGGTATGCATTTTGCTCTGATGCAGGCAAAGTGTTTCGTACACGAGTTTTTAACGCAGTACGAATGCAGCACACCGCCGGGTTATGCGCCGAAATTGATGAATGTTCCGCTGCCGAAACCGGCGGACGATCTACCGATGACGGTGAAGCGCCGCGGCTGATACAGGCTTGCGCGAACGGCTGCAGCGGACGGTTTAGTCCGCTTCACCGAGCATCGCGATGCAGTGCAGTACTTCGTTTTTCGCACCGAGAAAAGCCGGCACACGCTGGTGAATATCTGCCGGTTCAACATCCAGTATGCGCTCTTTGCCGGTCCAGGCTTCGCCACCGGCCTGCTCGACAATCCACGCCATCGGATTGCCTTCATACATTAAGCGCAGCTTGCCGGCCTTATTCGGGTCGCGTTTATCCCAGGGGTAAATAAAAATCCCGCCGCGGCACAGGATGCGGTGGATGTCGCCGACCATTGCCGCAAACCAGCGCATATTAAAATTGCGCTCGCGCGGACCATCGACACCTGTTACCAATTCATTGATATAGCGCTGCATCGGCGCGCGCCAGTGGCGCTGATTCGACATATTGATCGCGAATTCTGAGGTTTCTTCATCAATGCGGACCGCCGCCCGGGTCAGTACAAAGTTGCTGCTATGCGGATCCAGCGTGTACAGATCGGTGCCGTTGCCAAGGGTCAAAGCAAGCAGCGCTGACGAGCCGTACATTACGTAGCCGGCGGCAACCTGTTCGCGGCCTTTTTGCAGGAATTCTGCCTCGCTGACGGGGCCGGTGGCAGTGGTCTTGAGTACGGAGAAAATAGTACCGACGGGACCATTGATGTCGATATTCGATGAGCCGTCGAGCGGGTCGAAAATCACCAGATACTTGCCGTCCGGTTGGCCGGCTACCACGTCCGGCTCTTCCTCGGAGGCGATGCCCCGGACCTGAGGTGATGCCAGCAGGCGCTCCTTCAGCATATCGTTGGCGAGTACGTCGAGCATCTTCTGCTCCTCGCCCTGTACATTGATTCCGCCCGCTACACCCAGTACGCCGGCGAGTTCGCCGCCACGCAGAGATTGTGCGATGGATTTGCAGGTGTCGCCGATCGTAATCAGCAGGCCGCTGAGTTCGGCGCAAATTTTGGCGTCGGCGAGCTGTTCAGCCAGTCGGGGGTTGCTCATGGTGCTTAAAATTCCGGTGGGGTGGCGCGAAAAGCGCGGCATTATGCCATAGTTGCGGCCATGTCAGGCATAGCTACCAGCCCCGAAACGACCGTCCCGGCCGTCGGTCGCCGAGAATTACGCAAGCGTGAGGTGCGGGCGAGGATCACCGAGGCCGCCATCGAGCTTTTCAGCGAGCGCGGCTGCGATGAAGTGACGGTGGAAGAGGTCTGTGCCAGCGCCGATGTTGCCCGCAAGACCTTCTATAACTACTACGCCTCCAAGCAGGCGCTGATTCGTGAGCTGAGCGATGCGCTGCTGCTGGACGAGACCTCAGCGCTGATCGAGCTGGCGATAGAGAGCTGTGCCGACACCCCGGCCCGGTTGCGCTTTGTGTTTGCGCAGATGCAGGAAAATCTTTCCAATTTTGCCAATCTGGAGCGAACCCTGGTGCATCAGGCACTGCTGGATCTGAATGCGGAGCCGGCCACCGGCAGCGAGCGCTTGCGCCTGGTCAATGAGGCATTTCTGATGTTGCTCGAGGCCGGGCTTCAGCGCGGCGATGTGCGCAGGGATGTCGCGGTGGAGTTTTTAGCGGAAATGGCCGCCGGTGCGATGACAGCAGTGATTCTTAACTGGCTGCATAATCCTGATTACCCGGTGGCACAACGCATTGACGAGTTGTCCGCCTATCTTATTGAAATGGTCGCGATTCGCGATTGAACCCCCAAAGCGTTGTGATTTAATTCGGCGCTGTTTTTATCCCCCCGGAGTCTGTAAATGCGAGTTGCTTTAAACCTGTTTGTTTGTGTTGCGCTATGTGCGGGCCTGGCAGGCTGTGAAACGTCATCCTCTGCCGTGCGTCCGTTGCCGAAACGCAGTTTTGAGCGACCGCCGCCGAAGAGTCCGGCCCTATCCCAGGGCCTGTGCGTGATGATTCATTGCGATACATTTCAGTCAGATTCGATCGCGGTAAAGGGTCCGATGCAGTCGTCACACCGGCTCAGTGATTCGGAAATCGACATGTTCTGGACCAGTCCGATCGGTGGCGGCCTGCTCGACTATCGCTATCCGGACGGTGAGCGGGTGTTGTGGGTGCCCAAGGTCGATCGCATTTTGAAAATGCGAATCAATTCAAACAATGAACTTGAGCAGCTTGCCGAACTGCAGGTGCCCACCGCGCGCTTTCCCTATTACGACAATGACTATATGCGCAACTGGGTGGAAGAGCTCGACGAGCTTAAACCCGGCAGCGCAGAGTTCGCAGCCAAGGCGGCGGCGTGGCGCGGATATCAGCAGGAAGGGTTGCGGGCCTACTATGCGATGCTGAATCGCGACGGCATTTTGTTTCTCGGCAGTCTCGACCGGATCGTGGCGTATACCGATGCTGAGCGCTTCCGCGCCGATAGTGGCATCCGCAAAGCCGGGGAGTTTGTCCTCGATCGCAAAGACCTGAATATGGCGCAGCTGCCGGGCCTGTCGAAAGCACCGCTGCCCATCGTCATTGGCATGAGCGTGCTCAGCGATGGTCATGTCGTTGCCGTCACCGTTGACGGTACCGTGATTGCGGTGACGCCGAATCTGCGTAAGGCCTACTACTACAAGCTCGGCAATGAAACGATCTGGAATAGTGTCGCCATCGACGGTGATAACGGCATTTACGTAGTGAGCAACAAACGCCTGCGCAAGCTCATCTGGAAAGGTGACCGTTTCAGCGACGCGGCCGCAGACGGTGCCTGGTCCGAGGAATATGAAACCGGCGGCTTGGACCTGTCGGTGCGCGGCGCGCGCGGTTCGGGTGCGGCACCGGTGCTGATGGGGCTGGAAAATCAGCGCGATCAGTTTGTACTGATTGCCGATGGTGCGGATGTGAATAATCTGGTGCTGTACTGGCGCGATGAGATACCGGATAACTGGCGTCAGTTGCCCGGTACCAGCAGTCGCCGCGTCGCGGGTAAGGTCGCTGTGAATTTCGGGCGCGACGATATGGTGGCATCGCATATCGCGACCTCGCCGACAGTACTGGGTTATGGGGTTGTAGTGGGCAACAACCAACTGCCCGGTAATGAGCCCGCCTATCTCGATACGCAGCTCAGACTGACGGATAAGAATTTCTCACCGTCCGGGCTGCAAAAATTTGTCTGGGATGCGCGGCGCGCGGAATTCCGCAGCGCGTGGATTCGTCCTGACGTTGCCAGCCCTAACAGCACCCCCGTCGTCGCCGCGGTCAATCGGCGCCTGTATGTACTCGGTGGCGTTAACGGCAAATGGACGCTGTCGTCATTAGACTGGGACAACGGCTCGACCGAGGCGCGATGGACGCTGGGCGCGAGTCAGCGCTTCAACCCGATTATGCTTGCCTTGCAATTGTTGCCGAACGGCGACCCGGTCTACAACGCCTTTGGCGGTATCGTGCATCTGCGTATCGATAACGGCAAAAGTTGGGGTTTTGGCGGGCTCTGATCGTTAACAATAAACAGGAATAATAATGACCGGAACAATCGTAGACGCACTGCTGCGCTGGCGTTATGTGCTGTCGGCATTATTGCTCGGCGTTGTGATCTGGCTGGCCAACGGTATCGGCACGCTGAGCTTTGCCTCTGACTTCCGCCTGTTTTTTGATGCCGATGATCCGGTGCGCGTCAGCTACGAAGATATGGAGCGGGAGTTCACCCAGTCGTACACGCTGCTCTATGTGCTTGAAGCGACCGAAGGTGATCTGTTTTCCCGCGAACACCTGCAGGCGCTGAA
>JBFJYC010000226.1:0-5235 GCA_041622815.1 Spongiibacteraceae bacterium
CCCGGGCAAGCCTTGGTGCTTACAGGTTGTTGTTCACGTATTGCAGCATTTCGTCTGCGCTGGCGATCGCTTTTGAGTTCATCTCGTAGGTGCGCTGGGTTTCAATCATGCCCACCAGCTCTTCCACCACATTCACATTCGAGGCCTCAAGCGACCCCTGATTCAGCGTGCCGAGACCGGTCAGCCCCGGCGTGCCGGTTTGCGGCGCACCGCTGGAGGCGGTTTCGATATAAAGGTTCTCACCACGGGCCTGAAGACCCGCCGGGTTTACAAAATCTGCCAACTGCAGGCTGCCGAGCTGCACCGGCGCGGTGGTACCGGCGATGGATGCGCTGATCACGCCATCGTTACCGATGCTGACCGTCTGGACGCCGGTCGGCAAGGTAATACCGGCATCGACCAGATAGCCGTTGGCGGTCACGATCTGCCCCTGATCATCCAGATTAAAGTTACCGTCGCGGGTATAAGCCAGCGAACCATCGGGTAAAGTCACCTGAAAGAAGCCGCGACCATTGATCGCCACATCCAGCTGATTATCGGTTTGCAGCATGGTGCCCTGTTCGAACATCTTCTCAGTCGAGACGACACGGACACCGGTTCCCAGACTCAGTCCGGTAGGCGAACGGGTCTGCTGTGAGGTCTGACCACCAACCTGTTTGATATTTTGATACAGCAGGTCTTCAAAGTTCGCACGCCCCTTTTTGAAGCCGGTGGTGCTGGCGTTCGCAAGGTTGTGGCTCACGACCTGCATTTTATGCTGCTGCGCGTCGAGACCGGTTTTTGCTACCCAGAGTGAGGGATTCATTGTGCTACTCCACTAACCTGTATCAGGTTATTCATTGCGTAAAAATTCTGTGTTACTCGAGCCGCATCGAACGACTGGAGGTATCCGCCATTTCGCGGGCGGTGCTCATTAACTTGACCTGCATTTCATAGGCTCTGGAAATGCTGATCATATTGACCATCGCTTCCACGGCGTTGACATTTGAATGTTCCAGATGCCCTGACATCACCCGCACATCAGCATCCGGTATGCCCGGTTCGCCATCGGTCTGGCGCAGCAAGCCGTCTTCGCCCTTCTCAACTTTTGTCGGATCCAGCGTGACCAACTGCAGGCGGTCTACAACTACCTGTGTTTCCGGGCCCTGCCCTAAAGGCACCACCGAAATCGTTCCGTCTTCGCCGATCAAAACGCTCTGATTTTGTGGAATCGTCAGCGGGCCGCCTTCGCCCAGAACGACCTGACCGACGCCGTTAAGCAACTGTCCGTCAGCACTGATCTTAAAATCACCGCGCCGGGTATAGGCCTCGTTGCCATCAGCGCCTTGTACAACAAAGAAACCGTCGCCGTTGATTGCCGCATCCAGATCATGTCCGGTCGGGCGAATAGGTCCCGCATCCAGATTCGATCGCGAACCCGCGTTAACCACATTGAAGCGGGTATCCATACCCGCGCCCTGCACCTGACTGGCAATCAGCGTTTGAAAATCACCACGGAAGCCGGTGGTACTGACATTGGCCAGATTGTTGGTATTGAGCGCCTGCGCCTGCATCAACTGCTTGGCGCCGCTCATCCCCACATAAAGCATCTTATCCATGTGCCGGCTCCGTTAACTCAACCGATTACCGTAACGCGCCGAGCAGCGTCTGGTTCAGGTCGATATTGGTGGACAGCATTTGCGTGTTGGCCTGGAAGTTGCGCTGCGCGCTCACCATGTCAACCAGCTCCGCAGTCAGATCGACGTTCGACCCTTCCAGCGCGCCCGATTGAATCAAGCCGAAATCACCGGTGCCCGCTGCGCCGAGCGTAGCCGGGCCGGAATCAAAGGATTCTGACCAGACGGTATCGCCCTCGGCCTTCAGGCCGCTGGTATTGGCGAATCGCGCCATCGCCACCTGCCCCAGTGCAACGGTCTGGCGGTTGGTATAGCGCGCGGTCACAACACCCGACTGAGAGATTTCCACGCCGGAAATCTGACCGGATTCATAACCGTTAGGTGCAACCGAGCGCACCAGAAAGTCGCTACCGAACTGCGTCGATTTTGAATAGTCCAGCGTCATATCGATGGTCGCCGCACCATTTGCCGGTGTATACGTCTGCGACGCAAACTGGCCGTTCGCCGGCGACGTCAGGTTACCGGCGCTGTCGAACACTAATACATTCGACGTCGGCGTCGCCGGCGTCGGCGTACCTACCGCGACATTGTCGATATAAAAATACGAGTTCCAGGTATTTGCCGCTGTACCGTCTTTGGCAAAGTAAAGTCTGCCGGTATGCGCACCGCCGAGTGAATCATAAACAGTCATCGATGTAGAGCTGTTGTAGGTGGCGGGCACAGCCGGGTCGAAAGTGCCTGTCGGGGGTGATACATCAGCCTGCAAGTTAAGCGATATATCCGACAAGGTTGTCGCTACCGGCGGGCTCTCGTCAGTGCTGATTTGCAGGTCTACTAATGACCCCAGTGCGAAACTGTCACCCACGCTTGGCGGAAACACCTGCAGCTTTTCAAGGTTGTTGTTCACCACCGAGCCGTCCCGACTGATGCTAAAAGCACCGGCACGCGTATAGGCGAGACCCTGCGGTCCTGAAACAGTGAAGAAACCCTGGCCGGAAACAGCGAGGTCAAGATTGTTCTCGGTGAATTCCAGCAGCCCCTGGGTATGTTGCTGATTCAGATCGGCAACCTTTACACCCGCTAAGGCCGAGGTCGACGAGCCGCTGGTGCCTGCGGCAATAAGTTCAGCAAACTCGATGCGCGAGCGCTTAAAGCCGCTGGTTTCGACGTTGGCAATGTTGTGGGCGGTGACATCAAGCTGTCTGGTCGCCGAGTTTAATCCGCTGAGTGCAATACGAAAGCTCATTTGACTACTCCTTCAATACAATTGATGTCACTGGAAATTTTCAACTCAGGGCTTTGATCGCGGACAGACCAAGCTGACCGATACCTTCGACATTGAGTTGGGCACTACCACCGCCAGCAGGAATGCTGACGCTGTTAATTTTGGCTTTGAGATAGGTTGGCGTGGCCAGTACGGCTTCGCCCGACTTGTAGGCCGCGCGAATAAAATAGTCACCGGCAGGCATGGCCGTGCCATTGTTTGACTTGCCATCCCAGGCGAAATCCACCGGGCCGGCGCCTTTGGCGCCGAGATTAATACTGCGAATCACTTCGCCGTTGCCGCGCAGCACTTCCAGCGTGACCGCCTGTGTTGATTCGGGCAGGTCTAACTGGCCGCGCACTTCGCCGCCGTCCTGGAGTGTCGCCGTGTTCTTTTCTACTAAGGCATCTTTACCAATCAACGAGGCAGCATTCAGCATCTGCGCCGAATACAAAGATTCGGCGAGCTTGCCGATAGAGGCGTTCATTTCGGTAATACCGGTCACGGTGCTGAACTGCGCCATCTGACCGAGCATTGCGGTCTGATCCATCGGGCTGAAGGGATCCTGATTACGCAGCTGCGTGGTCATCAATTTCAGGAAATCTTTAGACCCTAAATTGCTCGGACCGCCGTCCTGGCCTTTGGCCGCTAGCTGCGCTTCCGCTACTGTGCGAAGTTCCATTGTCCGTGGCTCCTGACTTATTGGCCGAGCTGCAAGGTACGCAGCATCAGTGTTTTAGAGGTGTTAAAAACTTCGGCGCTGCTCTGATAGGAACGCGAAGCGGAAATCATATTCGCCATTTCTTCGGCGACATTGACGTTAGACATATAGATATAGCCGTTCTCATCCGCCTGCGGATGACCCGGCTCATAGCGCTTGTTCACCGGTGCGTTGTTACTCTGGATACCGGTGACTTCAACACCGACGCTGCCGCGCTGGGCATCCATCAGTACCGATTCAAACACCGGGTTCTGCGCGCGGTAGACGGTGTCTTCGCTGCCGCTGATATCACCGGCGTTAGCCATATTGCTGGCCGTGGTGTTCAGGCGCAGCATCTGGGCGTTCATTGCCGAGGCGGCAACATCCATGATCTTAAGCATCAGCGACCTCCTGTAATGGCGGCTTTCAGCCCTTTAAATTTGCCACCGAGAAACTGCAGCGATGTCTGGTACAGCAAAGCGTTTTCAGTAAAGGCTGCATTCTCGCGATGCGCTTCAACGGTATTACCGTCCAGCGAGGACTGCTGTGGCATGCGGTACATCAACTCCGCCTGCAGCGAACTACCCGATGCGCTGACGTTGCCATTGATGTGATTGCCGGCCGTGCGCTTTAGGTGCACCGGTGACGTTTCGTTAGAGCCCGTCGCTTTGCTCAGCGCGGCTTCGAAGTCGATGTCGCGGGCTTTGTAATTAGGGGTATCGACATTGGCGATATTCGCAGCCAATATTTCGCTGCGCTGCGCGCGGAGCGTAAGTGCGTGCTGATGAACCCCCAGCGCTTTGTCGAAATTAATGGGCATAGTGTCGTTTCTGCTCAAGCCTTTGCGTTTGCTGCCGATAACCCTGTGAGGGATTTGCCGGCTGCCTTTGTGAGGGGAGTCAGCAAATGCCGTGCCACAATATTTTTTTGTTATTATTCAACTAGTTAGTGACACAGGCGCCAAATTACCGGCGCCGCCTTAAACCGCTGCGGCAATGTTTTGCCGCAACCGGCACCACTACAGGCAAGCCATTGCCGCTTTCAGTCATTCCGGCAAAACTCTATTGCTGGCACGCTAATTGCTGCAACGCTGGCATGGACAAATATTTGACAGACCTGAGACTGAAACGCTGGCTAGTGCCGGCGTCGTTGCTGCTCTGTATCAACACAGCGCCGGCACTGGCTGAAACGCAGCTTCAGGATCACGCCGATGTGCAGCGGGTCGCACGGGACTATGTGGCGGCAAACCACCCCTGGCAGAATCTCGCCAGTAAAGTGACCGCCGGCCGGCTTGATACCCGCACCCGGCTGCAACGCTGTGACGGCGCACTACAGGCGTTTTTACAGGGCAACCGCGCCATCCGTCACCGCACCAGCATCGGCGTGCGCTGCACCGGCAGCCAACGATGGAAGATTTATATACCGGTCACGGTAGCCGCTATGGCGCCGGTACTGGTCGCCGCAAAGCCCCTGCCGGCGGGGGTGCCGCTCGGTCCTGAGGATGTGGAACAACGGCAACGGGATATCGCATCTCTGGGCTACGGCTATATTGATTCGCTGAATGCACAAGGCGGCTACCGCACCAGAATGTCGGTGGCACAGGGAGCGGTCATCACGCCCAGAATGGTGGAATCGGCGGTTTTGATTAAAAAGGG
>JBFJYC010000227.1:0-5225 GCA_041622815.1 Spongiibacteraceae bacterium
GCTGGCCAAAGATGGCGAGCACTTCAGTCCGATCACCATGGAGGCCACTTGTTCGGCGTGCCATAGTCTGGCCTTTGACCCGAATCAACCGGACCGTGAAATGCCCCACGCAGCACCGGCAGTTGTTTATACCCAGCTAAAAGAGTACTTCACGGCCAGCGTCGCCGCTGCCGCGGATGGTATCCAAGTGCAGCGCGGACTGCGTCGCGCACCGGGCAAGCAGGACTCGGTGGCTGCCGACAACAGCGCCCCCTGTACCGGCACGGTCCGCGAATGCGGCCTGCAGATCGCCGCAGAAGAAATGCAGCGCCTGTTTATGCACACCGGATGTGTCACCTGCCACGAGGTGAGCGGCGCCGGCGATGAATGGCAGGTCAGGCCGGTGCGCCTCAACGATGACTGGTACAGCGGCTCAGACTTCAATCACCGCCCGCATTTAAACGCCGCGCTCGGTGACCGCGATAGCCAGTGCCTTAACTGTCACGCAGCAGACCAATCCGATGACAGCGCGCATATTCTGATACCCGGTGTGGAAAATTGTCTGCAGTGCCATGACAGTCAAGAGAAAAACTCGTCAAAACTCATGTGTCTGGATTGCCACGGCTTCCATGATTCCGATCATGCCTTAATGGTGCCCGGCGCACCGCATAACGCCAAGGCAGGTCTGCAGTGAAATCGTTGTTCCGTTTGCTGACACTGACCGCCGGCATGCTCCTGATCGCTGCCTGTGGCAGCGGCGGCGGTGGCGGCGATCGTGATGATCAGGATTTCGCCCGTGGCAGCAATGTCGGCACCAACTGTAATGGTTCCTGTGCCGATACCCCGACCGCACTGACCGCAGCTGATGTTGAGCAGGTCATCGCGCAAGCTGTGGCCCAGGCAAAAGCACTCGATACTGTCGCAACCATTGCCGTTGTTGACCGGGTCGGAAACGTGCTCGCGATTTTTCGTATGAACGGTGTACTTGCAGCGACGACGCGGGTTCGGGTGATTAGTAAATCCGGTATCGACGGCGGACTGGAACAACTTGAACTTCCCATCGACGGTAGCGACGCTGTTGCTGCCATCGCCAAAGCCGTTACCGGTGCCTACCTCTCGAGCGAAGGCAACGGTTTTAGCAGTAGAGTCGCCAGCCAAATTGTACAGGACCACTTTAACCCCGGCGAAGATAATCAGCCTGCCGGGCCACTATTTGGTGTGCAATTCAGCCAACTGGCCTGTTCTGACTTTGTTTTGGACGATATCGACGCCGACGCCGTTCGAAATACTATCGGACCCAAACGCTCACCTTTGGGTTTATCAGCCGACCCCGGCGGCTTCCCTTTATATAAGAACGGGACACCTGTTGGTGGTATAGGTGTCATTTCAAATGACTTCGTCTACGGCCTCGATCTGGACATCAGCGATACCGATTTCGACAGTGATGAACTCATCGCGCTGGCCGGCACCTATGGATTTGCCGTACCGGCTGATCGACAGGCAGACCGGATCACGGTGGACGGAAAAATACTGCGGTTTAGCGATTCCGACTTCGGCGCCGTTGCCAGCGCCGCAGGCGGTGCCGGGCCTGGATTGCCCACCAGCGACGGTATACTGGTCAGTGTCAAAGATTACTATGACTCCACCGCTGGTGTACTCGCCGGAACGGCTTTTGGGAGCGCTGCTTCTGGCGTGCGCAGCGATGGGGGTGTCACCTATCCCGGCAGGGATGCTTTTATATTTGTCGATGGCGCAAATGTCGATCGGCATCCGCCAACCAATGGCACCAACCTTCAAGCTGCAGAAGTCCGCGACCTGATCGATCAGGCACTACTTGTCGCAAACCGAGCGCGGGCCCAGATCCGCCGCCCGCTAGGGTCGGCAGCGCGCGTGACTATTTCTGTCGTCGACACTGACGGCGAGATTCTCGGTATGGCCCGGACCCGGGACGCTCCGGTTTTTGGCGCCGATGTGTCTTTGCAAAAAGCCCGTACCGCAGCTTTCTTTTCCGCGACAGATGCCGCCGCCTATATTAGCGCCCTCCCTGATACGCAATATTTCACTCCGGATTTAATGCCATCACGCACTATTCGCATGGATGACTATGTCACGGCCACGCGCAATTTTGTTGGCGATGCTACGGCTCTAAGCAACGGCATAGCGTTTTCCGATCGCGCCGGAGGTAATCTTTCCCGACCCTTCTACCCCGATGGGATCAACAGCAGCCCGAATGGCCCGCTTAGTAAAACCCGTGGTGAGTGGAGCCCCTTTTCCACCGGCTTCCAACTTGACCTCAGTATGAATGCCATTGTCACTCATTTACTGTTTCTGCTCGACGATCCACGGGCGCCAACAGATGTCGGGAGCAACTGCGCTAGTGGTACTAGCAGTGGTTCACCGCCAAGGGTAGCCAACGGCGTTCAGATATTCCCTGGCAGCGTACCAATCTACCGCGGTAATACTCTGATCGGTGGTATCGGCGTCTCAGGTGATGGTGTAGATCAGGACGATATGATTTCTTTTTTAGCCGTCCATCAGGTCAGCCAGTTGCCCGGTGCAACCATCAATAACGCCCCCACTTCGATACGGGCGGACACACTGAGTCCGCAGGGCGTGCGGTTGCGCTACGTCAGCTGTCCACAAAAACCGTTTAACGACACCGACCAGCAGCAGGTGTGCAATGGCCTCTAAGCTGGCGCAAAGCGCCGCCGGCGTACTCCTGCTGCTACCCGTTCTGGTATTGGCACAGCCGGCATTGAGCACAACCGACTGCGGCGACAAGCGCCAACTACCCGGTGCAGGTCAGAAATGCCGGCCTGCTGAGAAAAAGCTTGCGCCCAGCGGCGAGCAAATTCCGAAACCTAAACTCGAAGATTATTCCGGCAAAGCCTCGGTGCCGGTGCCGGACCGCTGGCGTATTGTCGATGCGATCGGCTACACCAATAATTTTTTCGACCCTTACAACCGCAACACATTAAAGGGCGACTTGCCGGTTTATAAAGACTGGTTTTTTAACGTCACCGCGATTGCCGACACGATTTATGAAAAGCGCGAACTACCGACACCGGTCGGTATTCAAAGTACAAACAGCGCCGGCGATCTTGACCTGTTCGGTGGCACCAGCCAGTACGCGCTTATTCAGCAACTCGCTGTAGAGCTGGTCTACTACAAGGGCGATACCGTATTCCGGCCACCCGATTACGAATTCCGACTAACGCCGGTGTTTAACCATAACCACACCGAAATCGACGAGATTCTCGGCATCAGTGTGTTCCCCAAAGACGGTAAAGTCCGCTCGGATAAATTTGTCGGCTGGCAGGCTGCTTTTGTTGATGTGCATTTGCGGAACGTATCCGAGCGCTACGACTTCGATAGCGTGCGCGTCGGCATACAACCCTTCAATACTGACTTCCGCGGGTTTTTGTTTCAGGATAATCAGCCCGGCATTCGTTTATTCGGCACCCGCAACAACAATATATTTCAGTACAACGTGGCATGGTTCCGCCGACTCGAAAAGGATACCAATAGCGGCCTGAACGACCTCGGTGAGAAAGCTCGTAAGGACGACATATTTATCGCCAACCTGTACTGGCAGGACCTGCTCGCCAAAGGGCATATTTCTCAATTTACGATTGTACATAACCGCAATCGCGAAAATGATTTCTTTTACGACGACAACGGCTTTATTCAGCGTCCGTTTTCCTTCGGCGCTGAACGACCCCGCGATTACGATATTACCTATCTGGGGTATAACACTGATGGTCATCTCGACCGGCTGAACCTGACGACTTCTCTATACTACGCCTTCGGTGAGCAGGAGAACGGGCCCTTCGTCAGCAAGAAAACTGATATTCAGGCTTGGTTTGCCGCCGCAGAAATGTCTGTCGACCAGAGCTGGATACGTTGGCGCGCGTCTCTACTCTACGGCAGCGGCGACGATGATCCTTTCGATGATGTCGAAACCGGATTTGATGCCATTGTCGAAAATCCTCAGTTTGCTGGCGCCGACACCAGTTACTGGATCAGACAAGCGGTGCCTTTGGTTGCAGGTGGTAAGGTCGCGCTATCAAGCCGCAACGGCATTTTAAATTCACTGAAAGCTTCAAAAGAACACGGCCAGTCTAACTTCACTAATCCGGGAATTTTCTTGGCAGGCCTCGGTGTGGATTTGGACATTTTACCAGAGCTACGCTTGAGCGCGAACTACAATCGACTGCAATTCGACACTACCAAAGTATTAGAGGTCGCGCGGCAGCAAGCAAACATCAGTGATGAGATTGGTGACGACGTTTCCGTATCCGCGATTTGGCGGCCGTTGATGTCTCAGAACGTTGTTGTCCGTCTGTCTTGGGCTGAGCTGCACCCCGGCGAAGGCTACGAAGTATTATTCGGTGACGATAAGCAACAATCTATTCTATTTAACGCGGTACTCACATACTGATGCGACATTTGCGCTACTCAAGCACAGTTCTGCGGCAGCCTTTTTATCAGGCCACTCTGCTGTTGTTGATGTCATTTTCTGTCGCGCCCGTGTATGGCGCCGGCGGTGAAACACCGGTAGCGCGTGAATACACTAACGCTCCGCCCGCACCCGCCTGGCAGAGTCTGGTTGATGTACAGCAGAAAAGCGCTGGTTGCATGAGCTGTCACACCGACAGCGACTCGCACAATATGCATGCCAGCCCCGCGGTAAATCTTGGCTGTACCGATTGCCACGGCGGCGATCCCACGGTGCAGGCGCCGCCGAAGCTCGATTTGCACGGTAAGCATGCAAAAGCGTTGATGTCCAAGGCACATGTTCTGCCCCGCTATCCGAAGAGCTGGCACTGGCCGCATTCTGAAAATCCGAAACGTTCCTACACCCTGCTGAACAAGGAATCGCCGGAGTACGTGCGTTTTATCAATCCCGGTGACTTCCGTATCGCCCGCGAAAGCTGCGGAGCCTGTCACGCGGAAATTATCGAGGCGTCGGTGCGCAGTCTGCACGGCACCGCCGCGATGTTCTGGGCCGCGGCGGCGTACAACAACGGCATACTGCCCTGGAAACGCTCTATTCTCGGCGAGTCCTACAACCGCGAAGGTGTCGGCACGGTTCTGAAGGGGCCCGTTAAACCCAACGACGATATGGCGGAAATGGGGATTCTCGATGAGATCTATCCGCTGCCCGCCTGGGAAACCGTAAAGCCCGGCGATATTTTCCGTGTGTTCGAGCGCGGCGGCCGCAATATCACCAACCTGTTTGCGGA
>JBFJYC010000228.1:0-5157 GCA_041622815.1 Spongiibacteraceae bacterium
ACCAGCGGATACTGGTCAGCAGCGCCGGTATTTTGGTGGAGCTGTTTATTGCCGCAGTCGGGGTTTGCTTATGGACACTGGCGGAGCCGGGCCTTGCGCGCGATATCGCCTATGCGCTGATGTTGATCGGCGGCTTATCGACGCTGCTGTTCAACGGCAATCCGCTACTGAAGTACGACGGTTATTACGTGCTGGCGGATTACCTTGAAATTCCCGGTCTGTATGAACGATCGACGACGTATATGCAGTACCTGCTGAAACGTTATCTGCTCGGAGTCACTGATGAACAGTCGCCGGTGCAGGCGGCGGGGGAGCGCGGCTGGTTTTTATGCTACGGACCGGCCTCATTGAGTTACCGCTTGGGCCTGATGTGGATTATTGTTGTTTTCGTTACGGACAGTTTATTCGTGGTCGGTGTGGCATTGGCCTTTTTGTTGGTGTGGCGGCAGTTGTTGTCACCCTGCATCAAGGGCCTGAACTATGTGTTCAGCAACCCGGCGCTGAATCAAAAACGCGGCCGCGGCTTGGTCGGTGCGGTGTTGGGTGTAGCGCTGGCTGCAAGTGTGTTGGTGTTACCGGTGCCTTCGTTTACCGCTGCCGAAGGGGTTATATGGGTGCCGGAAGAAGCCCATATTCGCGCGCAACTGGACGGCTTCTCCGGCGCGCTCAAGGTCGATGCACAGCGCAAGGTAGAGAAAGACACCGCACTGCTGGAAATCGATGATCCGTTTTTGGGGATGCAGGTCGAACTGTTAGAGGCAAAGTACGGCGAACTCGAAGCGAGGCTGCGCGCTGAGTGGGACGAAAGCCGGATTGCCGTGGCGAACTTAAAAGAGGAGATGCGGGCACTTGAAGAAGAGCTGGCCAACGCCCGTAAGAAGTTAGCTGAAAAACTGGTCTTAGCACCGGCGGCCGGTCGGCTGGCAATTGTCAATCCGGCCGATATCGAAGGTCGTTATTTTCACAAAGGCGATCTTATCGGCTATGTGCTGGCAGATACTTTGCCGGTGGTGCGGGTTGTGGTGCCGCAGGCCGATATCGGGCGTTTACAGGGCGGTGTCGAGCACATTGATATCCGACTGATTAACCGCGTCGACACGGTGTTGCCGGCGCGCATTATCCGGCAGGCACCGGAGGCGGTTAACCGGCTGCCAAGCGCGGCACTGGCAACGACTAACGGCGGGCGCGTACGGATCAAGCCCGGCGGCGCGGACGAACTGGTGACTGCGGAAAAAGTGTTCTTCGTGGATCTGCATTTTGAGCACGGCTTACAGGAACCGTTGGTGGGGCAGCGCGTACTGGCGCGCTTCTATCACGGCAGTGAGTCGGTCGGCGAACAACTCTATCGTCGCCTCAGGCAGATGTTCCTCAGGCAGTTTGATGCCTGAGGCGTCGCTGCGACCGGGCTTGCTCGCAGGCCATTATCCGCAGCGGCGCGATAGCTGGCCCGGTGCATTGGAGGCGGCGCTGCGCAGTATTGTCAGCGCGCCGGGTGTTGGCCTTCGCGCTTTTCTGAAACCACCCGGATTGTTGGTGTGGCGCGTCAATCGCCGCGCCAAAAAACTGAGTAAAATGACCGCTCCCGCACTGCTGGCCGAACGCGACCGGCTGCGCGAGGCGCTATACCGTAAGGGTCTGAAAAGCAGACTGGTTGCACACTCATTTGCGCTGATCAGAGAGGCGTCGTACCGGCAGTTGGGTATTCGCCATTTCGACGAACAGCTGCTCGGCGGCTGGGCGATCGTCAATGGCCGGTTGGCGGAGATGGCGACCGGTGAAGGTAAAACGCTGACTACTTTGTTGCCCGCCTGTACCGCAGCGATGGCTGGAATTCCGGTGCACGTGCTGACCGCTAACGACTATCTGGCGAGCCGCGATCACGCCTTGCTGAAACCGGTGTACGACTGGCTCGGCATTACCTCGGCATCGATCGCCGGTCGTGTTGAGATCGCGGACCGGGCCAAAGCCTACCGGTGCGACGTGGTGCATACCACCAGTCAGCAGGTCGCCTTCGATTACCTACGCGACCGCATCACGATGGGGCGTGAAATCGGTGCGCTGCAAGTCCAGTTTCAGCGCATTGCTGACGCGCAGTTGCGGCGACCGCCTGCATTGCTGCTGCGGGGCTTGTGCTTTGCCATCCTCGATGAGGCCGACAGCTTGTTGATCGATGAGGCGAGGACGCCGCTGATTATTTCTGCTGCCCGTCAGGGTGAAGACCCGAACCGTTTTTACAATGAGGTGCTGGAGTTTGCCGGTGAGCTGACGCGGGATTTACATTTTACAGCTGACACACAGAATCGCAGGGTTGCACTCACGCCAGCGGGCAAGCAAAAACTCGACACCAAGGCGCAGGCTGCCGGCGGGCAGTGGTTGCGCAGGCAGTGTGAAATGCACGTAATTACCGCATTGAAAGCGCTGCATCTTTACCGGATAGACGTCGATTATGTGGTGAGAGAAGGGCGCGTCGATATCGTCGATGCGATGACCGGCCGCGCCATGCCGGACCGCTCCTGGGAGCAGGGCCTGCACCAGATGATCGAATTAAAAGAGCAGTGCGAACTGACCACCGAGAACGACCCGCTGGCAAAAATCGCCTATCAGACTTTCTTCAAGCGTTATCTGCGCCTGTCCGGTATGTCGGGAACACTTGATGAGGTGAGCGCTGAGCTTCGCCAGGTGTACGGCTTGCGGACAGTGGCAATACCCACGCACCTGCCCGGCCGGCGCGAGATTGATCCGGCAATGGTGTTTCGTAACGCCGAATCGAAATGGGCGGCGGTGCTGGCGGATGTGCGGCAGCGCCATCAAGCCGGACAGCCGGTGCTGATCGGGGTGCGCACGGTCGTGCAATCGCGCCGGCTCAGCGAGTTGCTGGCGCAGGCGGAATTGCCGCATCAGGTGCTTAATGCGGAAGCGGATCAGGCTGAAGCTGAAATGGTAGCGGCGGCCGGACAGCGCGGCTGCATCACGGTGGCGACCAATATGGCGGGGCGGGGTACCGATATCGCGCTGGGTGCCAGCGTAGCGGAACTCGGTGGTTTACACGTGCTTTGTGCTGCGTTGAATGATTCCGCGCGGGTCGACCGGCAGTTGTTCGGGCGCTGCGCCAGACAGGGCGATCCCGGCAGCGCGCAGGTCATGCTGTCACTGGAAGATGACGGCATTGCCGACTTTTATCCGGGGCTGGTTCTGCGGGTTCTACGTATATTTGCAGTGCGAAAGCGGCGTTTGCCTCTGAGCTTGGGATTACTCATTGCCCGTTTGCCGCAGCGTGCGATCGAAAAGCAACATGCGCGGCAGCGCAAACTGTTAACCCGGTCACGGCAGGCGCAACTAGCACGTCTCAGCTTCGCCGGTCGCGCCGAATAGCCCTGTGAACCGCGGCAGATTGCAGGTAAGCTACTGAATCTTCGATGTTTCCGGTAATTTCTGTGGTGCGACTAGAAAAACCTCACAGCCCTCTGATCCGGTCCGCCGCGCTAGTCTGCGGACTGCTATGTCATTCCGCTGTTCAGGCTGCGGAATTTACCGAGCTCGATTGTCTGATCAAGCCGGGTAAATACATCGATGTCAGTAGCCCGGTCTTCGGCGTGCTCGAGTCGGTATTTGTCGGTAAAAGCGACCGCGTTGAAAGCGGACAGATACTGGCGCAACTGGAGTCGGTGGTGGAGCGGGCGCGCGTCGATATCGCGCAGCACGAAGCCGATATGAGCAATCAGATCAGTGCCAAGCAGACTAAACTCGGTTACGCGCAACGTAAGCTGGACCGTATCAAGGGTTTGCTCAGTGACAGTGCGATGTCATCGCAGGAGCTAGATGACGCCGAAACGCAGGTTTCTGTGGCACGAAGTGAATTGCTGCAAACCCGGCTGGATCAAAAACGCAATCAGCTGCGGTTGTTACAGGCCGAAGCTGAACTTGACCGCAAAACCATCAGAAGTCCTGCTAGCGGTGTCGTCGTCGAGCGGTATCTGGAAGCCGGTGAATCGGTGGCCGATAAATCCATCCTCCAGATCGCACAAATCGATCCGCTAGTGGTCGAGGTCGTGGCGCCCTATGAGCTTTTCGGCACCATCGACACTGGTATGGAAGTGACCGTATTTCCCGATCTGCCGGTGGGCAGCAGCTTTGTCGCGCAGGTCAGCGTTGTCGACAATATGATCGACGCTGCCAGCGGCAGTTTTTCAATCCGCATGCAGGTCGCCAACCCTGACAACCGCTTGGTGGCCGGTTCCCGCTGTAGTGCGCGTTTTCCGGTTGCCGTCAAAAGGCGCTGATCGGGCCTGTTTATGTGATCTGTGTCGCATTACGCGCCTGCCCGCGTGGGGTCGCTGACAGCTAAGTGGTATAACCTTCTCTATTAGGAATTCCACGTTAGCTGGCCCTCAGCGGCTGGCCGATGTTAACGGGGTCAAAAATAGTGCGGATAAAGCGTCAAGCAAAAATCAGCCGGCCGCGTAGGCAGAGGCCGCAGTTCCGGGTTGAAGAAATGGCCCGCAGACAGCTATTTTCTGCCGGTGCTGAGACCTTACTGGCTACCCCGGAGCCGGAAGCGCAGGAATCCGCCTACTCCGTATCGAATACCGAGCTTGATACCGCATCGCTTGCCGCTAGTACGACAGATCTTGCTGTTGAATCTGTCATGCGTGAACTCATTGTTGTCGATCAGCGGGTCGACGATTATCAGCAGCAACTCAACAGTATATTAGCCTCCCGCGACGCGGACAGCGCAGCGGATCTGGAACTCGTGGTGCTGAGCGAGCAGCGTGATGGCATTGCGCAATTGGCGGAGCATCTCGGTAGTAACGGTGATGTCGATCAGGTGCATTTGCTGGTGCCCGGAAACGGGGACAGTCTGACACTCGGGTCCACAGTACTCGATGCGACGGTGTTGCCGCAGCATTTCGTCGGCGTCAGTGCCTGGTCCGATGCGATGACCGGTTCGGCAACGCTGCGGGTTTACGATAATAGCAGCAGTTCTGATGCGGCGGCTTCCGAATTACTTCATTCCATCGGACAGCTCGCACACGCCAACGTCGTTAACAGCGCGCAGGAGTCGGAAACCACCTCCGCCGTCGGTGAAGACCTGGATTTAGTGAGACGTGAACTGGTCTTTGTCGATACCGATACACCGGATTATGAGCAGCTACTGTC
>JBFJYC010000229.1:0-5153 GCA_041622815.1 Spongiibacteraceae bacterium
ACGCCAGGTATTCGGCAAACCGATGATGGAGCTACAGAATACACAATTCGAATTGGCGGAAATGGATGCACAGCTAACCGCCATGCAGGTTTTTGTCGATCGTTGTATCGAACTACATCTTGAGAAAAAGCTGGACGCCGCCAACGTCGCGAAGGCCAAATTGCTCAGTACCGACCTGCAATGCAAAGTCATCGACCGCTGTGTACAGCTGCACGGCGGCTATGGCTATATGTGGGAATACCCGGTAGCAAGAGCCTTTGCCGATTCCCGCGTGCAGCGGATTTATGCCGGCACCAATGAAGTCATGAAGCTGTTGATCGCGCGCGATCTTTAGCGCATTGACAGCGCCGTCACTCGCAGGCGGTGGCGATTAATTCCACAATCTGCTGCTGCGTCAGACCGCTGCAGTCCAGCTTCATATCGGCGTACTGCTCATACAACGGGCGCCTTGCGTTGAATAATGATTCCAGTGATTCGCCCGGTTCACGCACCACCCCGCGCTCCCCGAGATCGCCCAGGCGATCTATTAGTGTCGCCAGAGGAACATCGAGAAACACTACAAAGCCGTTCGCTGCGAGATTGCGCATACCCGCTGCGGAATAGACTGCGCTGCCACCGGTAGCAATCACATGCGACTCTACTTGCAGCGAATTTAACACCTCTGCTTCAGCCGCCATTAAGCGCTGCGGCCCGCCTTCCTGAAGGAGGTGTGCAAGCGTCTTGCCCTGGCGGCGCTGAATCACCACATCGGTATCGACAAAATCTTTGGCCAGGTGTTTGGCGAGCAAAACCCCGACTGTGCTTTTACCGCTGCCGGGCATGCCGATCAGCACAATATTACTTTTCAACGGATGCACGGGCCTGAATAGCGCTACTGATGTCCAACAACCGGCGCGCGGCAGCCACATGAAGCTCTTCGATCATACTGCCGTCGACAACAATCACGCCACTCGCGGCATCCGCCGTATCCCAAGCTGTGACAATCCTGCGAGCCGCATCAAGCGCCTGATCATCGGGCGCAAAAATAGTATTGGCATGTTCCAACTGCGCCGGGTGAATCAGCGTCTTACCGTCAAACCCCAACGCCCGCCCCTCATGGCAACTGGCAATCAAACCGTCGGCATCGTGAAAATCACCGTAAGCACCGTCGAGCACATCAAGGTCATTGGCGCGGGCCGCCAACACCATCAATGACAGCGAGGTCAGCAAGCCCCTGCGATCGCTACCGATGGGAATACGCAGCTGCGCTGATAAATCGTTGGTGCCGGCAACCAGAACTTGCAGGCGCCCGCCCGTCGAAGCGATTTCCCGCAGGCGCGACACACCTGCGGGCGTTTCGATCATCGCCCAAAGTGCAACGTGCTTCGGATACCCGGCCTGTTTCATCAACGCTTCAAACGCCACTAAAGTAGCCGGAGACTCGACTTTGGGAATGCACAAACCCTGCAGCGGCAACCCGGCCAACTGTGCAACTTCTTCGCGGCCCCAGGCTGAATCCAGAGAATTAACCCGGACGATCACTTCACGATCGCCGTAACCGCCGACCGTCAATGCGGACCTGATATTCGCAAGAGCTGCGGGTTTTTCTGCCGGTGCAACCGCGTCTTCCAAATCGAATATCAGCACATCGGCGGCCAGTGTCCGCGCTTTTTCCAAGGCACGCGAATTGATGCCGGGCATATAAAGCGCCGAGCGGCGGGGTAGATACGTCATTAGAAAGGGCCGTTGTATCGTGCGGAATGAGTTTTATACAATGTTTAGCTGGCGCTCCACGCCTCGCGCCGTTCGCCTTGAAAGCGGCCGTTAGATTGTCCCGGAACAATCGCCTCAACATGCGCCTGATTGCGGCCGTTTTGTTTTGCGGTGTACAACCCGGCATCAGCCTGCTCGAGCAGAGCGTGGGCGCCGAGTGCCATTTCTTTGTCCGAGGCGGCAAGTGTGCCACCCACACTGACAGTGACCACACCGGCGTCGCTGCCGAGATGGGGAATGGCCTGCATTGAAATACTTTCGATCACGCGATCAGCCACCGATTGCAAACATTCAAGCGAGACGCCCGGCAATACCAGTACGAATTCCTCACCACCGTAACGCGCAACAAACTCCCCCGAGCGTTGCACAGCCATCCGCAAGGCATCGGCGACCATACACAAACAATCGTCACCCTTCTGATGTCCGTAGCGATCATTATATTTTTTGAAGTAATCGATATCGATGACCAGTATCCCGAGTGATACACGATGACGACTTGCCCGGCGCCACTCACGCATCCACTGTTCATCAAAGTAGCGGCGGTTGAATAATCCGGTCAGGTGGTCTCTGCCCAGCTCCAGCATCATGTCGATGTACTGCTCCATCAGCACACGCGCGTCATTTAATGCGTTTAACACTTTTTCCGACGGTTCCTGCGCCATGTGATCCATCAGACAGATCGTTCCCAACGGCACATGTCCGTAGGCGCGGACAGCTTCACCGGCATAAAATCCGACATAGGGCTCGCCTTTCACAAACGGGTGCCCGATAAAACGCGAATCTTTGCGTGTGTCTTCGACGACCATGCGCCCGGACAGGGACAAAATGGTATGTGCGCAAAAAGATTCGCTACGATCGACAGTTTGAATATCCAAGCCGGTCCCGCACAAAAAATGCTGGGTGTTGGCGTCAATAATAGTGAACTGGACGATGGGGATGTCTAAGGACTCGGCCAGTAAATTAATAGTGGCCTGAAAAAAATGATCTACCGGGCCGTCAACGAGCCCGAGCACATCGAGAATTTGCAGTCGATAAAGCTCTTTGGGATGAGCACCAGCGATTTCCAAATCAGATTACCTCTGTTGTCACCCGAACCGTTGCAAAGCCGGCTGAAGGTGCCCTTCCCGTCTGTATAGGTCGAGTTTATGTAATTTCCGGCACATTGCAATGCCACGCATAGCCGCCCGGTAATATTACCAAAACTCAAACCATACGGATTATGCGCTACGTACTTTACTCACCGGCGCCTTCGGCGGCGGCGTCACTTTCGCGTGTGCACTCGCCGATTTTACTTTGGCCCGCTTCGCTGCAACGGCCTTGCGTTTGCGCGCTGCTGCGGGCCGCGCTGCGGCTTTATTCGCCTGACGTTTTTGATAGTTATCGACCGCGGCTAACAACTCGTCAAAGGATTCCTGCATATACTGCTTATAGCGCTCCGGATCCGGCAGCTGATCACGATCACCCAGAATCGATAAGGTCAGCACACCATCAGCGCTGAACGCGAGGTGAAACAGACCGAGGCCCGGTGTTAATAAACCCAGTCCGTAATAGCGAACCATTCGCGAACCGGCCGTATAGAGTGGGAAAGGCGGGCCGGCGACATTGGAAATGACGGTACTGATATTCGCTGGCATTTTACTGGACAGGCCATTGTTCACATACATGTTAACAACCGGCTTGGTCAGCACGGGCGCAAACATACCGGCAACTTTCAATGTATCAACTAGCGGTGAACGTTCACCGAACTCCTGCGCTTCGATGGAGCTCTTATGAATTGCGCGCAGCCGCGACAACGGATCCTTGATATTGGTGTGCAATTCAAGAAATACCGATCCTACCTGATTGTTATCTTCGTTCACCCCGCGACGGGTCCGCATATTCAACGGGATCGATGCAACCAGGCTCTCCGGCGGCAGCTCGCCGCAATTATCGAGATACTTCCGCATTGCGCCGGCAACAATTGCTAACACGACGTCATTGACCTTTGCGTCACCGACATCTTTACAGCGTTTGATCTGCTCGAGCGGAAACTCGGCGGCCTCAAAAACACGGTGATGTCCGACCGGTGTATTAAAGCGCGTGCGCGGCGCTTTTATCGGTGGCGGCGCTATTTTCTCGCGCCGCAGATCCAGTGCCAGCCGCCCGAGTCCGGCAACCATACCGGCTGCACCGCGCGCCATATTGACGCTGTTGCGCAGCTGATTGACTGCGGCGCTTGCGGCCAGCACCGCCGGATTCGGCATGCTATCGACTTCAATAACCCCGTCCTCAGCGCCGGAACTGGCAGGATTGGGTTCGAGATCGTGAATCGCTGACAGAAACGATGCGCCGCCGGCACCGTCAACCAGCGAGTGATGCATCTTGGTATACAGCGCAAAGCCGCCTTTGGGTACACCCGGGATATTGTCGAGACCTTCGATGATGTAGGCCTCCCATAGCGGCCGGGTCATATCGAGCGGGCGCGCGTGCAGGCGCGCCGCCTGAATGCACAGCTGTCGCCAATCGCCGGGCTCGGGCAATGCTATGTGGCGGATATGGAATTCGACGTCGAAGTTGGCATCTTTAATCCAATACGGGCGGTCGACGTCGCCGGGTACCCGAACCAAGCGTGACCGGAACATCGGATACTTGTTGAGCCGCTTTTCGAAATTGGCAATGACCTGCTTAAACCGGACAAAACCACCCGGCGCGGTTGACGGATCATAGATACCCAAACCGCCGATATGCTGCGGCGTATTCGGGTGCTCCAAATTGATAAAGGCCGAATCAAGTACGCCCAATTGTTTCATCGTTATTTCCCCGGGCCTGACCGCAGTTCCGCGATGGCCAGGCCCTTAATTATGCTGTGACTGTCAGGTCGGATCGGGACCGTTCACCGCCTGCGACCGGGACATATTTTCTCTTATCGGCGACATTAACTCAACGCCAGCCATGGCGCCGGCTCGGCCTTTGCGCGAGCCCGCCACGCGCCACACCGAAGTCCTCACCGACTACTTTATACCGTAGCGGGGAAACTCGCCGAAGAAGCCGTACTCGAACAAACCATAACCGACGTCATCGCCAAGCTCAAAGCGCGCCGCGTTGTCACACAGGCCGAACATCCGGTCCTTGTCCTGCTCCATATCCAGACTAAATCGCTGCACCTCCAGCTCACCGTGATACATCCCGTGTTTCCAGTCCGCCTCCAGGCCGTAGCCGGTGCCGACCATAACCCAGACATGAGTCAGCGGTGTGACTTTCACCTCCAGTGCCCCGCCCGGCGCATCCGGAAACCGGATCACCGAGCGGTCGATAAATGTCGTGTAGGCGCTCTTGTTGACGACGTTGTGCTCGTGCTCCGGCACCCCGAGCCATTCCGGCTCGCGGGCCGGGTCATTCCAAACCCGCACCGCCTCCTCCAG
>JBFJYC010000230.1:0-5132 GCA_041622815.1 Spongiibacteraceae bacterium
AGTCTTCGGCGACAGCCGCGGTCAGTTTATTGAAACCTGGCAAAAACAGCGTTACCAAGACGCCGGCGTGGAAATGGATTTTGTGCAGGACAACCAAAGTATTTCTTCGCGCGGGGTATTGCGCGGCCTGCACTATCAGATACAGCACCCGCAGGGAAAACTGGTGCGGGTCACTCAGGGCGCGGTGTGGGATGTCGCCGTCGACCTGCGCAAGGATTCACCTACTTTCGGTCACTCCTTCGGCATGGAGCTAAACGGCGACTCGCACGAACAGTTGTGGGTACCGCCCGGTTTCGCTCACGGCTTTTATGTACTGTCTGAAACTGCAGAGTTCCATTACAAATGTACCGACTACTACGCGCCGGAACATGAGCGCACCCTGCTCTGGAACGATCCGCAACTGAATATCCAGTGGCCGATACCGGACGGCGAAACACCGATTGTGTCGGACAAAGATGCCAAAGGCACTTTGCTTGACACCGCCGAGGCCTTCTTTTGAAAATCGCCATCCTCGGCAAGTCCGGGCAATTGGGCGGGGCGCTGGTCGATTCGGCACCCCAAGATTATGAGCTCACCGTACTTGGCCGCAGCGAACTGGACCTGACCGCTCCGGGACAGGCTCGTGAGCTGCTCGATCATTTGCGCCCGGATGTGGTGATCAATGCCGCGGCCTATACCGCCGTTGATCAGGCCGAATCGGAACCCGAATTGGCGCAGCGCATTAATGCTGATGCCGCCGGCGAAATAGCAGCGACTTGCAAATCTATCGGCGCCAGAATAATTCATATCTCCACTGACTTTGTGTTCGACGGCAGCTCCGGCTCACCCTACAACAGTGACGATGACTGCAATCCCCGCTCGGTCTATGGCCACAGCAAACTTGCGGGTGAACAGCAGATACGCGCCAGTGGCGCTGAGCATCTGATACTCCGTACGGCATGGCTGTATCACGACAGCGGCAAGAACTTTCTACACACCATGCTGCGCCTGATGAAGGAACGGGACAGTATCTCAGTGGTATGTGATCAGACCGGCACACCAACCACCTGCCGCAGCGTCGCCAGTGCGATTTGGCGCGCAGTTGAATCGCCGATTAGCGGAACTTACCACTGCACCGACGCCGGCAGCGCCTCCTGGTATGACTTTGCCTGTGCAATATACCGCTTTGGTAGCGACAACAAACTCCTGAGTGGGCAATGTGCTATCAAGCCTATTCCTTGCGTGGACTACCCGACACCGGCGCAACGACCGGCGTTTTCCGTGCTTAATAGCCAGCCACTTTGGCATGACCTGAAAATCACCCCTGTCTGGTGGCAGACAGCTTTGAAACAAACCATTGAGAATATCGGAGCAGCGGCATGAGCCGGCGAATGTTAGTTACCGGCGGCGCCGGGTTTATCGGCGCGAACTTTGTGCACTATTGGACGCAACACTATCCCGATGACATGATAGTCGTACTCGACGTCCTCACCTATGCCGGCAACCGCTCCAGCATCGCCGCACTGGAAGCGCTGCCCAACTTTGAGTTTGTACACGGCTCGATTACCGATCGCGATTTGGTCACCGGGCTACTGCAAAAGAATGAGCTCGACACCATTGTCCACTTCGCCGCCGAATCCCACGTCGATCGGTCAATCGAAGGCCCGGCCGCCTTTATAGACACCAATATCATCGGCACGCTGACATTACTCGAAGCTGCCCGCGAAGTCTGGCTCAAGGGCGACGGCGTTCCCCACCGCTTCCATCACATCAGCACCGATGAGGTATTCGGCACGCTGACGCACGATGCGGCGCCGTTTACCGAACAGCACCCCTATCAGCCGAATTCGCCCTATGCGGCAAGCAAGGCCGGCTCTGATCATCTGGTGAGGGCGTGGTTCCATACTTACGGACTCCAGGTGACCACATCGAACTGCTCAAACAACTACGGGCCCTATCACTTCCCCGAGAAACTTATTCCGCTGGCGATAACAAACCTGCTGCTTGGCAAGAAAGTGCCTATTTATGGCGATGGTAAGAACGTGCGGGACTGGTTGTATGTTGAAGATCATGCCCGGGGTATTGAAGCGATACTGAATCAGGACGAAGTTGGCGGCACCTGGAATATCGGCGGCAATAACGAATGGAATAATCTCGACCTGATTTCTGAGCTTTGCCGGGCGCTCGATAACGCATTCAGCGAAGATCCCGGTTGGAAATCAAAATACCCCCACTGTCCCGCTGCCAACGGTGCGCTTTGCGCAGATCACAGAGAATTCGTCAGCGACCGTCCCGGTCATGACCTACGCTATGCGATTGACGCCAGTCTGCTGCGAAACAATTTGGGATTCGAACCAAAAATACAGATTCAGGCGGGATTACAACAGACTGTGTCTTGGTATTTGAAAAATGATGCTTGGTGGCGACCATTAGCAGCGAGCTAGAAACTAACAAGCCGAAAATTAGCGGCAGCGGTCTGGACGTCTATTTACGTCTGCTGACTTACGTGCGTCCTTATATCGGGTATTTTTTGCTCAGTATATTCGGATATATCTTGTTTGCCGCATCCCAACCGGCGCTCGCCAAGGTAATGGAAATCCTCGTTGACGCCATCGAAGAAAAGGACGTCAACGCCAGGTACTATATTCCGGCCCTGCTGCTAGGAATCTATTTTTTCAGAGGCATTGGTACATATTTAGGTAGCTATTTCATGGCGCTCGTCGGCAACCGCATGGTTATCGACCTTCGTGAAGCCTTGTTCAATCATATTGTCCAGCTTCCCGTAAGTTTCTACGATCACAACGACTCCGCACGCCTTTCCAGCAGAATTTCTTATAACACCGGAATGGTGACCGGTGCCGCCACCGAAGCCACCCGAACCCTCGCTCGTGAAGGATTCACAGTTATCGGCCTGCTGGCCTATGCGTTCTACCTGAATTGGAAGCTATCGCTCACGTTTGTCGCGATTGCCCCCTTAATTGGATTAATCGTAGTCGTTGTCGGCAAGCGACTGCGCCGGTTGAGTACCAAGCTGCAGGACTCAATGGCGACCATAAATCAAATTAGCATCGACACCCTGAGTAACAATAGAACGGTTAAGAGCCACACAACGGAAGCATTCGAGATGCGCCGCTTCCATACCGCAAACTACAAGAATCTCAGCCAGCAGATGAAGATCGTGCTGACGGAGGCTTTAAATACACCCATCATGCAGTTTGTCGTTGTCGGTGCCATGGCATTTATTGTGTACCTCGTACTTGCGCCCGCCTTCCTACAGGAAATGAGTACCGGTATGTATATGTCTTACATCACTACAATCGGCCTTATACCCAAATCATTAAAGCAACTCAGTGGCGTCAATGCCTTGATACAAAAAGGTATCGCAGCCGCAATAAGTGTTTTTGAGATTCTCGATACTGACAAGGAAGCTGACTCTGGAACGACCCCACTAGAGCGGGCAAAAGGAAATATAAAGCTCGAGAACGTATGCTTTACCTACCTTGGCGGCGAAAAACCAGCCATTGATGAAGTTTCTTTTGAAGTAAGCCCCGGGGAAATAGTCGCCTTAGTCGGCAAATCAGGTAGCGGAAAGTCGACAATTGCCGCTCTTCTGTGCCGATACTACGTTGATTTTGAGGGGAGCATCCTGCTTGACAACACAGACATACGTGAATTTCGCTTAAAGGACTATCGATCCAATATTGGAATGGTTGATCAGAACATAGTCCTTTTTAACGGCACTGTTTCCGAGAACATCCGGTATGGATTGAGCGCGACCGACGTCAGCCAAAATCAAATCGAACACGCCGCCGATATGGCCTTTGCAAGTGAATTTATTGATGAACTCCCTAACGGTTACGATACGATAATAGGAGAGGACGGCGTAGCGCTATCAGGCGGACAGAAGCAGCGCATCGCTATAGCCCGCACACTACTCCGGGACCCTCCAATTCTTATTCTCGATGAGGCAACATCCGCGCTGGATAATGAATCAGAAAGATCAATTCAAAAAGCACTAGAGAAGATTCAGAGTACTAGAACAACAATAGTAATAGCGCATCGACTGTCCACCATAGTGGCCGCAAACTTAATCCTAGTGATGTCTAATGGGAAAATTATAGAGCGCGGAACACACAATGAACTACTTCAATCTAGCAGCTACTACAAAAAATTATATGAGAATAATTTCGAATAATTCCGACGCAGTGCTTTTAGAAAAAAAGCAATTAATCTTGACCAACAGTCGATACACAAACAAATTGCGTATACACAATATCTTCAAAAAAACCAAAGGTTAGCCGATTAAACCACTTAACCTTTCTACGATCTTTTTTATGTACATTTTTAATTCCGTTACAAGACTGTACATTAAGGCCCGCGCCCCTCAGCATTTCGAGCGCACTTGATTTTGTGAAAAATCTTAGGTGAGTCCGGTCTAATATACCGGCATCAACATAAGTCCACTCTGCCTTAATCACCAGCGCCCACAAAACTTCATAATGGCGTATATTTGGTATACACGTGAGAATGCGGCCGCCTGGCTTCAGCTTAATTTTCGCCTTTTCGAGAACCGCATATGGATCTAACATATGCTCTAAACTATCGTTAAATGTTATCCATGAAAAATAACCATCGGGTATCAGCTCCAACACATCTTCTACAGCCCCGACCAGCACCTTGTCTAGCCGCTCTGCGGCTTGCTCAGCCGGCTCAGCCATAAGCTCTACACCCCAAACCTCGAGATCATCGGCAACTCGCTGTTTCAGCATGGCGCCGAATGCCCCAGTCCCACAGCCGACATCCAGCACAGGCCCGGTCAATGGATCAATGTAGGGATAGATCTCCCAGCGATCCCCCTCAAAGTAGCTCTGATTTTTTCCTTGATACATTTGTGACATAAGGGACTTCCAGTTTCTATTTCTAGCGGAACTATTTCGCAGCGCCCGCTTGCACTCCGTGAGAGTTTATCCGAATAATAGAGTCAGTGCCGCACTGGTATTTTATTGCGCACGCCAAAAACTAACGGAAATAGAAATCATCGCAATCGATAGCTCACACAAAAGGGCCCTAAAAATCAATATCTTCGCACTAAAAATAGGCTGCATTTTCATGCGACCTAAACATGAGAGGCAAGCATGAATCGCGCTATCATC